>JAUVQZ010000164.1 GCA_030597865.1 Pseudomonadota bacterium
CCGTTATCTCAATATCAGAAACACCATTGCCACCCTGTTTGACTGGGGGGTTATTCCCATCATTAATGAGAATGACACGGTGAGCGCCGAGGAGTTGCAGTTTGGTGACAATGACACCCTTGGGGCCCTTGTCACCAACCTCATTGATGCTGATATCTTTATCTGTCTCACCGATGTGGACAGCCTCTATACCAGCAATCCCGCCACAGACCCCCAGGCCACACCGGTTCATACCGTATCCAAGATTACCGCCGATGTGGTTAATATGGCCGGAAATTCCGGTTCGTCCCTGGGTACCGGCGGCATGCGCAGTAAGATTCGGGCTGCCCAGATGGTGGCGGCCCGGGGGGGCTACTCCTTTATTGGCCCAGGCCGGCGCAAAGGGGTTATTCAGTCCCTTTTTGAGGGTGAGCTGGTGGGCACCTTTTTTCTGCCCCATGAGGAGAAGCAGAAACTCCACTCCCGCAAACACTGGATCGCCTATGTCCTGCGTCCCAAGGGCTATCTTGTCCTTGATGAAGGGGCCTGCCGGGCTGTCCGGCGGCAGGGTTCCAGTCTTCTGCCGGCAGGGATCATTGAGGTGCGGGGGGATTTTGCGGTGGGGGATCCTGTTCACTGCCTGGACAGGGAGGGCAAGGCCGTGGCTGCCGGCCTGGTCAATTACAAGACCTCCCAGGTGAAGAAGATCTGTGGTCATCACAGCGCGGAAATTCCTGATATCTTGGGATTCAAGGGCGATGACGAGGTCATCCACCGTGATAATCTGGTGAAACTATAAAAAAGGCTGAAAAAGAAGAAGTTGAGAATTAAGTAGAAGGAATGATCTTTAATTAAGAAAAAGTATACCCCCAAGGGTTCTTTTCAATACCCCCTTGAGGGGTGTACTTCTTGCAGGGCGCCTTCTTCTCAAATTCTTATTTCCCTAATTCTCAACTTCTCAATAAGGAAAGATATGTCAATCGAACAAACCATCAAAGATATGGCGGTGCAGGCCAAGAAGGCGGCCCACTCCATGTCGATTTTGTCCACTGAGCAGAAGAATAATGTTTTAGGCCGGATGGCTGATGCCCTGGCCGAACAAAAATCCTTTATCCAGGCGGAAAATGCCAAGGATCTGGTGGCTGGTAAGGCCAAGGGGTTGGCCCCGGCCATGCTCGATCGCCTCCAACTGAGCGACAAGGTTATGGACTCCATGATCGGTGGACTGCGGGAGGTCATTGCCCTGCCTGATCCGGTGGGGGAGATTAGTGACATGGGCAGGAGGCCAAGCGGTATCACCGTGGGCCGGATGCGGATCCCCTTGGGTGTCATTGGCATGATCTATGAGTCCCGCCCCAATGTTACGGTGGATGCGGCTGCCCTGTGCCTGAAGGCCGGCAACGCCATTTTGCTGCGCGGCGGTTCTGAGGCCATCCATTCCAATCTGGCCCTGGCCAAGGTCCTTCAGGACGCCCTGGCTGCCGAAAAGGTCGACCCGGCCGCCATCCAGGTTATTCCCACCACAGACCGTGAGGCGGTCACCTTCATGCTCAAGCTCGAGGAGGAGATTGATCTCATCATCCCCCGCGGCGGCGAGGGGCTGATCCGCTTTGTCTCTGAAAACTCGCGGATTCCTGTTCTCAAGCATTATAAGGGGGTCTGCCATGTCTTTGTCGATGCCAGCGCCCGGATCGATATGGGTCTTGGTATTGTCATGAACGGCAAGGTCCAGCGTCCCGGGGTCTGTAATGCCCTGGAGACCCTGCTGGTCCATAAGGATATTGCTGCTGAGTTTTTACCGGTGGTGGCCAAGGAGCTCTTGGCAGCCGGGGTGGAGATCCGCGGTTGCGCCACGACCTGTCAGATTGTCGCTGCGGCCAAACCAGCCACCCCGGAAGACTGGCCCATGGAGTTCCTTGAGCTCATTCTGGCCGTCAAGGTGGTTGATGATCTTGACGGGGCCATGGCCCATATCAGGCAGTACGGCTCCCAGCATACCGAGGTGATCGTCACCGAGAATTACAGCCATGGCCAGCGTTTCATCCGTGAGGTGGATGCCTCGGCCGTGATGATCAACGCCTCCACCCGCTTTGCCGATGGCGGTGAGTTTGGCTTGGGCGCTGAGATCGGCATCTCCACCACCAAGCTCCACGCCTACGGCCCCATGGGCCTCAAGGAGTTAACCACCAAGAAATTCATCGTCTACGGTGATGGCCAGATCAGGGCTTAACAGGCTTTTGAGAAATGTCACGAGCAGTAGAAAGGCCAGGAGAAAATGGGCGAAAAAGTACCCCAAGGGTATTTCCTGCGGGCACGCAGTTTTCTTAAGTAAATGAGCATTCTGAGAACAATTTTGACGCAGAATTTCTGCTGTGCAGTAGTTTCTCAACAGCCTGCTAAACGTCTCGGTATCCTCGGGGGTACCTTTGATCCAGTCCACCTGGGCCATCTTGCCATGGCCCAGGCGGCACTGGATACCCTGGCCCTTGACCAGGTTCTTTTTATTCCCTCCTTTCGACCTCCCCATAAGGTGGAATTCTCCATCGCCCCCTTTGCCCAGCGCCTTGCCATGCTCAAATTGGGCCTGGATGGCCAGCCTCAGTTTGCCCTGTCCGCCCTTGAGGGTGAGCGCCAGGGGCTTTCTTACACCATCGATACCCTCCAGCAGTTACAGCACCGTCTCGGCGAAGAGGTGTCCCTCTTCTTTCTCATGGGCTTTGACGCCTTTGTGGAGATGGCAACCTGGAAGGGATTTCGGGATATCCCTGGGCTTGCCGATATCGTGGTCATCAACCGGCCCCAGGCCCGGCAGGGCAGTATGGCGGCGGCAATTCACGCTGTTTTTGGCGCCCGGGGGAGCTCTTCCCAGATAAGGCCTGGACTCTGGCAGCTTGTTGATGGCGGTCAGATCCATGAGCTTGTTATGGACGAGGTGCCGGTGTCATCCACCGCTATTCGTCAGGCCCTGGCCCTGGGCCGGGATGTCTCCTCCATGCTCCAGCCCTCGGTGGCGGCCTATATCCGTGGCCATGGTTTATACCGCGAAAGGTAGCTGGTTTTTTTTTTACAATGCCTCATTGTCTCTCTGTTCCCCCGCCCTTTTGTATCTAGTCAGGGCGCAGTTCTACGCTAAACAGGTAATTTTACCCATAAAGGCCTTGCAATGGTGCGGTGTTTGTCCTAACATATACATGTTTGTTGTTAACGAGGTGGATTCTAAGAATGGAGTGAGTGCATGCGAATAGAGATCGGGCCTGTGACCAGGCTTGAGGGACATCTCAATGTCCTGACCACAGTGAAAGATAATACCATTGTCGAGGCCCAGTGCGTCGGCGAGATGTTCCGCGGCTTTGAGATGATCCTCCGGGGCCGGGATCCGTTGGATGCCCAGCAGATTACCCAGCGGATCTGTGGGGTCTGCCCCTATGCCCATGCCATTGCCTCCTCCTATGCCCAGGAACAGGCCTTTGGACTGCGACCTCCCCCCAATGGCCGGATTATGCATAATCTCATCCAGGGGGCCAATCATCTCTACGATTACCTGTTCCATTTTTATCAACTGGCTGCCCTTGATTTTGTCGATATTACGGCGGTGCTCAAATATAGCGGCAAGGATGCCTCGCTGGTCAAGGTGAGGGATTGGGTCAAGGCAGAGTTGAACTCTGGGCGGAAATATCCAGCTGCCCCCTTTCTTCCTCGCCTTGAGGGGCGGTATATCGAGGATGTTGACGCCAATGTCAGCGCCATCAAACATTACCTTGAGGCCATGGAGGTGCAGAAAGTCGCCAATCAGGCCTCTGCCATCTTTGGTGGTAAATTCCCCCATGCCACGGCCATCTTCCCGGGTGGCTGCACCCAGGAGGCCCGCATCGATCTTATTGCCTCCTATCGCAGTAAGATCAAGCAGGTTCGACATTTCATCCATGAAAAATACCTCCCCGATGTCATGGCCGTGGCCGCGACTTTTCCGGAATACTGGGATATTGGCGCCAGTCAGGGGGGCTTTCTCTCCTACGGCATGCTGCCCCGGACCCCGGCCCCGGACAGCGACCGGCTCATGGCCGGCGGGGTACTCTTTAACGGCCAGGTCACGGATGTCGATTTCGAGCGGATCACCCAGGATATCGGCCATTCAAAATATTCATCGGCCAGCGGCCAGTCGGTGCGTAACTCAGCCATCAGCCCGGATCCCCATAAGGAGGGCGCCTATAGCTGGATAAAGGCGCCGCGCTATCATGGTGACATGGTGGAGGTGGGCCCGGCGGCCCGGATCATGGTGGATTATCATCAGGGCCATAACCCCCAGATCCGCCAATTGGTTGACCACTTTATTGGCCAGGCCGGGATCAGGCCGGCCCAGTTAAACTCGGTGTTGGGTCGCCATCTCTGCCGGGTGATCTGCAGCGTGGTCATTGCTGACTTTCTCCTGGAGGAGTGTGAGCGTCTTGATCCGGCCAAGCCCACCATGGCGGAACTGGTGATCCCTAAAGAGGCCGAGGGCTTCGGGGCCACCGAGGCCTCCCGCGGTGGCCTGCTTCATTACCTGCGCCTGGAGGATCACAAGATCGCCACCTATGAATGCGTGGTGCCCACCACCTGGAATGCCTCGCCCCAGGATGACAGGGGTCGTCCTGGGGCCATGGAGTCGGCCCTGGTGGGGACCAAGGTGGCTGATCCCCAGCAGCAGATTGAGGCCAATCGTATTATCCGTTCCTTTGACCCATGTATGGCCTGCTCGGTCCATTAATCAGAAGGGGAGACCATGAATAGACGATATTTTTTGAAGATGGCAGCCACCCTGGCCACTGCCTTTGGCGTCGGCGGCCTGCCTGGACCTGTGCAGGCCGCCCTGAAACGCCTTGACCCGAGTCAGATCCCCAGGCTCATCTTTATCCAGGGCCTCTCCTGCTCCGGTTGTTCCATCTCCCTGTTGCAGTCCACCAGCCCCTCGCCCCTGGAGATGATCACCGACTACTCACAGCTCCTCTTCCATCCCAACCTGTCTGCCACCTCGGGCAAGCAGGCCATGGCCCTGATTAATGACTATGTCGATGGTCAGGCCGGTGAATATTTTCTGGCCGTGGAGGGCTCCATCCCAGAGGCCATGCCCGAGGCCTGTATCATCGGCCACCAGCCCTTTGCCAAACTCCTGGAGCGGGCCGCCAAGACCATGACCGGGGCAGTGGCGGTGGGCACCTGTGCCTGTAACGGCGGTATCCCGGCGGCCGAGGGTAATCCCACCGGTGCGGTGGGACTGCCGGAATTCTTCGCCAGTCGTCAGGTGGACAAGCCCGTCATCCAGATCCCTGGCTGTTCGGTGCATCCCGATTGGCTCTGGCAGACCATCGTCCACCTGGTGCAGGTGGGCATGCCGGAACTGGTCAATGGTTCGCCAAAGCTCTTTTTTGAGCGCACCATCCATGAGCTCTGTCCGCGCTACCATGATTTTCAGCAGGAGATCTTTGCCAAGAAACTGGGGGACAGGGGATGTCTCTTTAAATTGGGCTGTTTGGGTCCGGTGGCCTATGGCGACTGCCCCACCCGCTGGTGGAATGGCGGTCAGACCTGGTGTATTGATTGCAATGCGCCCTGTATCGGCTGCGTCTCTCCCTCCTTTGCCCGCAAGAAGAATCTGCCATTCTATCGGCTGGCAGAGCTGAACGGTCAGGAGGCGCATTGATGAAACATCTTTTTCAACACTCCTCAGTATCCACCCGTGTTATTCTGTCCGTGGGCCTGGTGCTCTCCCTGGCCTTTGTTGTTGCCACCATCTCTATTCGCGGCTATGTCAATGCCAAGATGACCACCAGTTACATGGAGTCTGTTACCAATCTCTTTGATGCCTTTGAAGAGGCGGTGCGCGGCTCCCTGGAGCGGGGACAGATGAAGAATTTCGAGCGCCTGCTGCAACAGCAAAAACGGATTGATGGCATTTTGGTCGCCTCCCTCTATGATCTGAAGGGTGAGTTGGATATGTCCTCCAACGGTGACCAGGCCAAGCTCAAAAAAATACCGGATGAACTGTTTAATCGTCTGGATCGGCAGCATGAGATGATCATCGAGTTGCAGGGCGAGCAGATCAATATCTTTGCCCCCCAGGCCATCACCCCTGATTGTCTCCGCTGTCATCTTGACTGGCAGGAGGGCGGCCAGGGCGGCATCCTCTATTTCTCCTATGATATTCTGCCCCTCAAAAAGACCATTGGTCAGCTCCAGTGGGTACTGCTGGGTGGTAGTCTCCTGTTGCTGGTCCTTACCATGGTGGTGATCTTTATTGTCATGCGTAAACAGATCAGTCAACCAGTCAATTTGATCATTGCTGAGTTGACCGACAGTAGCAATGAGGTGTCAACCAGTTCCAAGACCACGGCCGTTTCAAGTCAGACCCTTGCCAGCCATGCGGCCCAGCAGGCGGCCTCTCTGGAGGAGATCAGTGCTACCATTGAGCAGATGTCATCGATGACCAGCCAGAACGCCG
>JAUVQZ010000278.1 GCA_030597865.1 Pseudomonadota bacterium
AGACAATAGCCACCAGTCCAACCCATGAGATAAACAGAGGCGTCATAGCCTTTAAAGGCGATGAGGCCGGCCATGGAGATAAATGAGGCTGCAGACATCCAGTCAGCGCCTGTGGCCATACCATTCAAAACCGGATGCACCCCCCTGCCGGCAACATAGAACTCACCGGTGGTGGCAGCACGGGCCTTAATGGCAATAAAGATATAGAGGGCAAAGGTTGCCCCGACGACAGCATACGTCCATAATTGTAGATTAGTCATTCCTTGATCTCCCCTCAGTCTTCGTGGACGTTAAATTTACGGTCAAGCTTATTCATACGCCAGGCGTAGAAAAAGATCAGGGCCACGAAGGTGTAAATAGAACCTTGCTGGGCAAACCAAAAACCAAGTGGATAACCACCTAAAATACGGATGCTGTTCAGCTGCTCGACCAACAAAATGCCGAATCCGAATGAGACCGTAAACCAGACGACCAGACATCCGATAACGAGCCGGATGTTCGCCTGCCAGTACTTCTGAGCGTCACTCATAACTTTTTCTCCTCCTCATAGAAATTTATAATGAAACTTCTCCTCTTCTTAGGACCAGGTTTTATACCACAGCCCCTCAATCCGTGTCAATGCCTGACTGGCAAAGGATTTGCGACCTGAGACAGGGGTCACCCTACCTCAGAACAAAAATCTAAAATCATTCCTACAAACTTATTCTTTAATATCGCAAACTTCCGACCCTGCCAGCCTGGTAAATATCCTTCAGCGTAATAAGCCCGCCTTTACGGAACTTCTTGATAAAATACAAAAAAAGATAGGCCGTCTGCAAGGCATCCTCCAGGGCATCGTGGGGCTTAAAAAGAGGAAGATTGTATTCCCGGCTAAGGTCATCAAGGTTGTAACTGATCTCTCTGGGATTATGTTCATGATAATGACCCAGCTGTACCCGTTTATAGCCCTGGGCCATGCGCATGGTGTCCACCCCGGGATTGGAAAGTGTGCCGCCCAGGACTGCCTTTGCTGCCTTATTCAAAAAATGCATATCCAGCATCAGATGATGGCCCACCAGCAGGCTGCCGTTGATATACTTGAGAAAACGAGGCAGCACCTCCTCTATGGGCTCTGCTTTCTTCAGCTGCTCCGGGGTAATGCGATGAACCAAGGTAGCCAAGGTGTGCCTGAGATTTGCAGGCCGGATATAGTGGTGAAAAGTGGATGACAAATCGATCTGCAGATCCTTTATCATCACCGCACCAATGGAGATCAATTCATCTTTTTTCCAGTCAAGCCCGGTCAGTTCGGTATCGCAGACCACAAAAGTGTATTCAGCCAGAGGGCGCCCTTGATCAAAATTGGCAAAATAGTCCTTATTCCTCAGAAGCAGGGGATCCTGACTGGAAAACCAGCCGGCAGGCTTGAGCAGATCAAACATAGCTCAGGCCGTGGGGTACATTTTATCAAGGACAGAATAGAGCCGTTCAATAACCGTAAAGGCATCTTTCAGCATCCGCCTTTCAAGCTCGGAAAGCTGTTCCGGATTAATATGATTATCGGGTAACTCCCCCTCCTCAATCTGGCTTAACTGATGAATGAGACGCTGCTGCATCTGCAGTTCATAAGCAGCATTGGTTGAAGCCCAGAGCTCACGCTTGATAAAATCAGCATCAAAGAGAGCCTTCAACCTGGCCAAGGTGTTGGTTTCACTGATTCCATGTTTGAGCGCCAGTACCCTGGCAAAATTAACAAAAGGGGTCAAGCCCTGGTGTTTAATATCAAGTTGATTTTTGTGCTCTCCATCTTTGTTTACAATAAAATTCTTGAAAAATGAGAGTGGGATGCGGGTGGACATGCACTGACGAGCCAGGTGAAAAAGAAAGATATCCTGCTTCCTCGCCTCCCTGTTGAGATGTTTGCGCAGATCCCGGGCCAGGCTGTGATCTCCAAAACCGGAACGAAAATCAAAAAAGATAGTCGCATGGAGGAGTTCGGTGGGATCCGGAGCACTGATCCAGCTGGTAAAATAGCCCTTCCAGACGGACAGGGGCTGGCACCATTTCGGATTCGTGGCCATAATTTCACCGGGACAGAGCGGATAACCGCAGTTCACCAGATGGTCAATGGCCCTGGCGGCAAACTCCTTAAAATATGTTTCCGCCGCAGCCTTTTCCTCGTCATTTGCAGGGTCAGCATAGAGGATGGCATTGTCCTGATCTGTCTTAAAGGTCTGCTCCCGTCTTCCCTCACTGCCCATGAGCAGCCAGCAATAGGGCACCGGCGGCACCCCAAGCTCCTCTTCCAGCAGGGTGAGCATACGCTCCAGAATATGATCGTTTAAAATGGCGATCATCTGGGTAATGTTGCCGGCTTTAGCGCCTTCCTTGATCAGGCCGCGAATCACCTCTGGAATCTTCTGCGCCAAGACATACAATCCACTGATCTCCTGCTGGCCGCGAATCTCTTTAAACAGGTAATAGGGCGAATGCCCCTGCAGCAGCATAATATCATGGGAGGTCACCACGCCAATGACACGACCGCCACGTTCGACTGCCAGATGGTGGATGGAGGTGGCCATCATTTTCAGAAGAACATCAAAACAGAGGGACTGGGAAAGCACTGTCTGCACAG
>JAUVQZ010000139.1 GCA_030597865.1 Pseudomonadota bacterium
GACGGCAAGGTCGCCAATATCGCCGCCCGGGAAAGTGATAGGCGACACCACATAGGAATCGGTGGAAAAGGCGATCCGGCCACTGCTGAGGGCCAGGGTGGCCTGGTCTTCCAGGCGGTTCAGATGTTCATTGGCAAAACGGGGCAGCATGAAGCGCTCTATGAGCTCAGCGGAGTACTTGCCGCCGCTGCCATGGGCCAAGGTGATTCTGTCCTGCTCTGTCAGGGGGTGGGGAAAGCCCCTCTCTTCATCCTTCATTGTGTTAACCCCTGATATCTATAATAGGCGGCGCAGGCCCCTTCGCCGGAAACCATGGTGGCGCCAAGGGGGTGTTCTGGTTTGCAGCGTGTGCCAAAAAAAGGGCACTCAGGTGGCTTGAGCAGTCCCTGGAGAACCTGGCCGGCCAGGCAGCCATTGTCGGTTTCCGCAGCAGCCCGGGGCTGGAATCTGTGCTGGGCGTCAAAGGCGGCGAACTGGTCACGGATGGCAAGGCCGCTGTTGGCAAGGAGACCGATGCCCCGCCAGGTTCGGTCGCAGGTGGTGAAGACCTGGTCAATAATCTTACGGGCATGGAGGTTGCCGGAGGCGGTTACTGAGCGTCTATACTCGTTTTCCAGGCGGTACTCCCCCCTTTCAAGCTGTTTAACCGCATCAAGGATTCCTGCCAGGATATCCACCGGCTCCAGACCGGTGGCGATAATGGGCACCTGATACTCATCAACAATCTGCTGATACTCCCCAAGACCCATCACCGTGCATACGTGGCCGGCGGCCAGGTAACCGTCCACCCTGTTTTCCGGGTTGTCCAGCAGGGCGCGCAGGGCCGGTGGCACCAGGACATGGCAGGCAAGGATGCTGAAGTTGTCCAGACCAAGGCGCTGAGCCTGGAAGATGGCCATGGCGTTGCCCGGCGCCGTGGTCTCAAAGCCCACCCCGAAAAAGACGATCTGTTTCTCCGGTCTCTCCTGGGCCAGGGTGATTGCCTCCAGCACCGAGTAGACCATCTGGACCTCCGCACCACGACCCTTGGCATCAAGGAGATTGCCGGTGCTGCCCGGCACCCGCATCATATCGCCAAAGGTGGTGAGGATAATTTCCGGTTGCGCGGCCAGATTGATGGCCTTGTCAATGAAGGAAATGGGTGTGACGCACACCGGGCAGCCTGGGCCGTGCACCAGGTGCAGGGAGGGGGGCAGGAGCTGGTCAATACCGCTTCTGACAATGGCATGGGTCTGGCCGCCGCATACCTCCATCAGGGTCCAGGGCTTGGTCGTTGTGGCGTGGATCTCGGCCAGCAGGGCCTTGGCCAGGGCTGGATCGCGGAACTCGGAGAGATATTTCACAGGGAGCCCATCTTGTCGCGGAGCTCCTGCCAGGCGGCCAAGGATTTTTCAGCCTCCACCTCATCGAGCAGGGAAATGGCAAAGCCGGCATGGACCAGGGCATACTGGCCGACCTTGGCATCAGGCACATACTCCAGACAGGCCCTATTAATGGTACCGCCATAGTCGATACGGCCCATCTTCAGGCTTGCCTCTTCAAAGATTTCGATAAGTTTTCCGGGAATGGCCAGGCACATGGGGGCTGAGGAGGTTGAATTGCAGGTGAGATAGGTGAAAGGGTAGCTTAAAAAAGCCTACCTGGAACTTTAGGAAAAGGCCAATCTTTTTAAGTTGTTAAGCGGAAATCGTCTCTTGCTGTCTGGCAACATCCACCCCCAGCTCCCGTAGATCGGCAATGACCTGCAGGCTGATATCCTCAACCGCCCTGGCCACTGCTTCGGAGAGCTCCAGTCCTGTTTCCAGGGTCACCGGGATAATGCCGTAGAGGCTGATATGGTCCGGGAGGCTGTCAGTCATGGCAGCGCAGGACAGCATCTCTGACAGGCCGAGCTGGTGGGGGGAGATCCGGTTCTGGAAAAAGGCGGGCGGGTCGTCCAGCACCATTTTCTTGACGGTTCCGGGCGGCTCGTCGCCGATGATGGCATCAATGATGATCATCTCCTCCTTACCGTCCAGGTAAGAAAGGAGCTCCAGGCCGGCGGTGCCGCCGTCAACAAGTTCAACCTGATCAGGGAAGAGGTAGCGTTCCTGGAGAAGCTCCACCGCCCTCACCCCGGCCCCCTCATCGCCCAGGAGGATATTGCCCACCCCGAGAATAAGGATGGTGGGCTCAGACATTGGTGCGGACCTTGATCAGCTCTTGACGCTTGGGATCAAAGAGGTGGATGGCGCAGGCCAGGCAGGGGTCAAAGGAGTGGATGGTACGCAGGACCTCCAGTGGCTGTTCCGGGTCTGCCACCGGATTGCCCATGAGGGATGCCTCATAGGGGCCAAGTTCATCGTTATCGTTACGGGGCCCGGCATTCCAGGTGGAGGGCACCACGCATTGGTAGTTCTTTATCCTGCCATTATCAATAACCACCCAGTGGGAGAGGATGCCCCTGGGGGCCTCATGGAAGCCGACCCCCTGGATTTCTCCCTTGGGGAAAACCGGTGCGTTAAAGATGTCGTAATCGCCCCTGCCGATATTGGCCATCAGGGCCTGCCATTCACTGACAATGGTCTCATGGAGAACGCCGGTGCGCACGGAGCGGGCGGCATGGCGGCCGATGGTGGAATGGAGGGCGTCGAGGCCCAGCTTGGTGCCGGCCAGGGCGCCGGCCTGGGCCAGGATCTTGGTGGCGTGTCTGATCGTCGGTTCATGGCCGGCGGCGTACATGGCAAGGACATTGGCCAGGGGGCCGACCTGGGCCGGTTTGTCCAGGAAGGTGGGTGCCTTGACCCAGGAGTATTTGCCGTCATCCTGGAAGCCGGTAAAGTTGGGATCGGTTTCACCCTGCCAGGGATGGAGGTTGTCGTCGCCCTTATAATAGGAGTGTTTGACACTCTCCTTGACGTTCTTGCTGAAGAAGGGATCGGTGAAGGAGGTGATGGCCTTGAAGGCGGCCACGTCCTTATTGGGCACATAGCCGCCGGGCAGGGCAAAGGACTCGCCCTTGCTGTCCTGGGGAAATTCCGGCACGGACAGATAGTTGGTGACTCCGGCCCCGTAACCGGTCCACTCGGCATAAAAGGCGCCGATTGCCGCCACATCAACCTGGTAGACCTGGTTGATGAAGTCGCCGATTTCGTCAATGAGGGTCTTAATGTAGTAGAGGCGCTCCACGGTCAGGGTGGACTGGCTGTCCGGGTTGATCGGGTTTGTCACCCCCCCCACGGCCAGGTTCTGGATATGGGGGGTCTTACTGCCCAGGATGGCCACCACCTGGTTTATCTTGCGTTGGTAGTCCAGGGCCTGAAAATAATGGCTGGTGGCCAGCAGATTGACCTCCGGACTCAGCTTCATGGCCGGATGACCCCAGTAGCCGCTGGCAAAGATGCCAAGCTGGCCGCTGGATACAAATTTTTTCAGCCGGTCCTGGACCGCCTTGAGCTCCTGGGCCGAATTATCAGGCCAGGGGGAGAGCTTGGCGGCAAGGTCGGCAGCGGCCTTGGGGCTGGCCTTGGTTGCCGAGACAATATCCACCCAATCCAGGGCAGAGAGGTGATAAAAATGGACGATGTGATCAAAGATACCGTGGGCCCCAATGATGATATTGCGGATATGCTGGGCATTCATCGGTATCTCTAAGTTCAGGGCGTTTTCCACCGCCCGCACCGAGGCAATGGCATGCACCGTTGTACACACCCCGCAGATGCGCTGGGTGAAGATCCAGGCCTCCCGCGGGTCTTTATCCTTGAGGATCAGCTCAATGCCGCGCCACATGGTGCCGGAGGACCAGGCCTTGCTGATATGGCCCTTGTCAACCTCACACTCAATGCGCAGATGGCCTTCAATTCTGGTGATGGGGTCAACGACGATTCGTTTAGCCATGGAAATACTCCTTGGGAGTGCATGCCGTGAAGGCGGTTAATAACAGTCGCATTTTGGTTTGTTTACCCTGTCGCCATCTTCACCTTACGGCGGGAGGGCAGGACTGGCAGGGTTTTGATGAAGATCAGATAGGCCATGAGCTCAAGGGAGATAATGCCAAGGGTAATCATGATCTCGCCCACGGCTGGGAAATAGGAGTGGCCGGTGCCGGGGTTAAAGCCAATGATATAGGTATTGTAGCGAAAAAGGGCGGCGCCGGCCAAGAGGAGCAACGCCCCGGCATACTGACCATAGGCGGTGGCCCTGAGTCTTGATGAAAAAAGAAGAATCACGGCGCTGATCAGCAGGCCATTTTCCAGGAGGAACATATTGCTGACCAGATCACCGTTAAAGGCCTGGGGCAGGGCGCCGCGCCGGAGCAGGTCGCCAAAGCGGATGACCAAAAAGATAACCAGGGAGATATCCATTACCTTGGCAATCTTGCTCAGGATTCGTGTCTCTTTAGGGGTGTTAAACTCGGTGCTGGCAATGGTGCCCTCGCAGATGACCACCCCATACCCCATGGAAATGGCCGATAGCAGGAAGAGCAGGGGGAGAAGCTCGGTCTGCCAGAGTGGTGAGAGCTTGTAGCCGGCAATGACCATGAGGGTGCCCAGGGAGGATTGGTGCATGGTGGGGAGCAGGACGCCAAGGGCGATGAAGAAAAAGAGGACCTTGTGCAAGACCTTTTCTGCTTTTTTGGCGCCGAACTTTTCAAGGAAGACCGGGGAAAACTCAATCCAGAGGACCAGGGTATAGGTGGCAATGCAGAGACCGACCTCAAGCATAACCGAGTTGGGGTTGGCATATTTGGGCAGAAACATATTGTACATCTGCCAGTAGCGGCCAATGTCGATGAACACCGAGACCCCGGCCAGGGTGTAGCCGAACACCGAGGCCATCAGGGCCGGCCGCACCAGGGGATGATACTGGCCGCGGTTAGCCACATAGACCAGCAACGCCATGGTATAGCCGCCGCAGGCAAAGGCCGTACCTATCACCACATCAATGGCGATCCAGATCCCGAAGGGATAGCCGTCATTCATGTTGGTCACCGCGCCCAGGCCAAGCATAAAGCGTTTAGCAATAAAAAAGGCGCTTATGGAGAAGATGGCCAGGAGAACAAGAAATTGCCAGCTTAAGATCTTTGAACCCAGAGGTTTTGCGTTCTCACTCGTCATTGTGGTGGTTCTCCGCATTTTTCTTAACGAAATAGACAAGGCCGCCAAGCAGGGCAATGGGTAGGAACATGCCCTTGTAGAGGGTGTGCTGGATATTTTCCGTCATGCTGGCGTAGGATTCGTCCGGCAGCTCCGGCATGCCCAGCTTCTGGAAATCCACTGCAGAAAGCATCATCACCTGGCTGCCGCCCAGCTCTTTTTCGCCAAAGAGATGGGCCTTATATTTTGCCGCTGGCTGGGAGACGGTTCTGGCCGCCCGGATATCATGGAGGGGGAAATCATAGTATTGCCCTGCCCTGTACAGGAGCCGCCTATGGGCCTCCTGCCTGAGGAGATCCACCGGGCCAAAGAGGGAGGCGCCGGTGGGACAGGCAGTACAGCAGGCAGAGATGCTGCCCTTGGCAATGAGATGGTGGCAGAGCTCGCATTTGACAATCTGGGGCAGGGGCTTGTCCCATTCAAACTGGGGGATGTTGTAGGGACAGGCAATCTGGCAGTAGCGGCAGCCGATGCAGGCCTTCTTATTGTATGAGACAATGCCGGTCTTTTTGTCCTTGGTCATGGCCGAGACCGGACAGGCGGAGACGCAGGCCGGATCAGCGCAGTGCATGCATTGCAGCTTGATAAAGGCAAAGCCGTCTTCCTCCTGGTTATGCTGGCGGCCATTGCCCTGTTCATACTTCTGGATCACGGTGAGGGTGCGGGAGGAGAGATCGCTGGGGTTATCCCAGGTCTGGTTGTTGTCGGCCGGATCAGGCCCCATATTATTGGCCTGTTTGCAGCCAACCATGCAGGCCTGGCAACCTATACAGAGGGTGGAGTCATAGAGGATGCCCAGGGCGCTTGGCGCTAGCTCCATCCTTCTGGCGGCCTGGGCCGAGTTGCCGCAGGCCAGCAGCGCTCCTCCGCAGGCCGAGGCCTTTAAGAGATTTCTTCTGGTGATTGCCATACCCTATTCCCCGTCATCCTGTCTGTCGGCCGCCTTTTTGCCGGCCATCATGGAGGCGCCCACTGCCACGCCCACCGCTGCCCCGGCCAGGGCCGCCCCACCCGTGGTGATTCCGCTGTCCTTTTCCGGGTCCACCGGAGGTTGCTGGGCCGCCGGGGTGGGATTGGTGATATGGGCCTGGGTAAAGAGGGGGATATGAAAGCCCACCCCTTGTTCAACGCAGCCAAAGCAGGGATGGCCTGTGCCCACGGGCCAGGCCCCGGAACCCACCTCGCAGAAGAGCTGACTCGGGCAGTTGGCATGGGTGATGGGGCCTTTGCAGCCCAGTTTAAAGAGGCAATAGCCCTTGCGATGGCCCTCGTCGCCAAAGCTTGTGGCAAAACGACCGGCGTCAAAATGGGGCCGCCGTTCACAGTTCTCATGGATGAGACGGCCATAGGCAAAGAGGGGACGGCCCTTGTCATCCAGGGCCGGTAGTTTGTTAAAGGTCAGGAGGTGGATGACGGTGGACAGGAAATTCTGGGGGTGGGGCGGGCAGCCGGGAATGGTGATCACCGGCATATCTTTGAGAACCTCGGGCACGCCGCTTGCCCCGGTTGGATTAGGCGGTGCGGACTGGATTCCTCCCCATGCGGCGCAGGATCCTATGGCGATGACGGCGGCGGCCTGGGGAGCAAGCTCCTGCACTATGTCCAGAAAGGGCCGGCCCCCCACCTGGCAGTAGACGCCGCCATCTTTGACAGGGACCGCTCCCTCGATAACAAGGATGAATTTACCCCTATTGGCCTTGACTGATTCCTGGAGGAAATGTTCGGCCTGGTGACCGGCCCCGGCAGACAGGGTCTCATGGTAATCCAGGGAGATGAGATCGAGAATGAGGTGATCCAGGGTGGGATGGGTGGGGCGTAGAAGCGTCTCGGTGCAGCCCGTGCATTCCTGGCCATGGAGCCAGATCACTGGTGGTCTGCTTGGCGAGGTAATGGCCGCTGCAATGCGAGGGGCAACGGAGGTGGAGAATCCCATGGCCGTTGCCGTCGCCGTGCAGAATTTCATGAAGTCGCGGCGGTTGATTCCGAGTCTGGAAATGGTCGCATCTCTGTCTGACATTGTCTCTCTCATGGCAATTATGGTTGAAAACAAGACATCGACTTTAACGAACTTGGGGCAGGTAGGTAGTGTTACCTACTGTTTTTTAGGGTAGGGGAATGGCAGGAACCTGTCAAATTTATTTATTATTTTCGAGCGCTGCCGGGCGGTGATATATTTCAAGGTTATAGGGTTCTGAGGCCTCGACATATTCGGAGGATATTTTGATGAATTCCGTCTCTGAGAAGTCAGGGAAAAAAATATCGCCGTCAACATCACGGTGGATGATGGAGAGAAAGATAGTGTCGGCCAGGGCCATGGACTGTTTGAAGATTTCGCCACCGCCAATGATAAATATTTTTTCATGAAGGGTTCTGGCAATATCCAGGGCCTCTTGCAGGCTTGAGGCCATTTTACACCCCTCAATAACAAGGTCTGGCTGGCTGCTGATAACGATGCTGGTGCGGCCCGGCAGGGGCCGGCCTATGGAATCATAGGTTTTGCGGCCCATAACCAGGGCATGGCCCATGGTGGTCCGTTTAAAGAAGGCAACCTCCTCTGGACTATGCCAGGGAATGGCGTTGTTCTTGCCGATAA
>JAUVQZ010000071.1 GCA_030597865.1 Pseudomonadota bacterium
CCATCAACCGGCGCAGTGCTGCTAAACCAGCGCTGCGCCATTACAGGTCACGATAACCACATGCCGGCGCCATCACCCTGCTGAAATAATAATCAGCCGGGTTATGGCGCAGGCCCATGACTTTTTTGCGGGATCATCAAAAAATGAACATCACGATAAACGGCTCAGCAATTGTGGCCCAAGAGGGCATCACCATCCTAGAGGCCGCCAGACGGGCCGAAATCCATATCCCCACCCTGTGCAGTGTTAAAGCCGGCCATGGCGAAACGGCCTGTGGCCTCTGTGTGGTGGAGGTGGCTGGCGAGCCCCAGTTGCTGCGCGCCTGCGCCACTGAACTTGTCAACGGTATGGAGATTAACACCGACTCCGAGGCGATCAGCAGCCATCGTAAGGAACGGCTGACCCTGCTCATGGCCGATCATTTCGGCGACTGCAAGGCCCCCTGCAACCTGACCTGTCCCGGCCAGATCAATGTCCAGGGCTATATTGCCCATGTGGCCAAGGGCCAATATGAAGAGGCCCTGCGGCTGGTGATGGAGCGTAACCCCTTGCCCTTTTCCGTGGGTCGCGTCTGCCCCCGTTTTTGCGAGACCCGCTGCCGCCGGATCCTGGTGGATGACCCGGTCTCCATCAACCATCTCAAACGTTTTGTGGCTGACTGGTGTATGGCCAACAAGGTTGACCTCCGTCTCGGCAAAGGGGATGCCACCGGTAAAAGTATTGCTGTTATCGGCGGTGGTCCGGCTGGCCTGACAGCCGCCTATTTTCTGGCCCGCAAGGGCCATGAGGTCACCATTTTTGAGGCGGCCCCCAAGCTGGGCGGCATGCTGCGCTATGGTCTCCCCGAATACAAGATCCCCAGGGATGTCCTGGATTACGAGATCAACACCATCCTTCGCCTGGGTATCAATGTCCGTCTCAACCAGAAATGGGGCCTTGATTTCACCCTCCAGGATCTGCAGGATCAGAACTTTGACTCCACCCTGCTCACCGTGGGCTGCCAGGTGGACGAGCCCCTTGATATTCCCGGTGCCACCCTGGGTGGTGTTATGCCGGCCAGCCTTTTCCTCAAAGAGATGGCCATGGGCAAGGGGGGAGAATATGGCCGGCGGGCCGCTGTCATTGGCGGCAATAATATTGCCATGGACACGGCCCGTTCCCTGATCCGGGCCGGGGTGGATGAGGTAACCGTCATCTACTTCCGCAGCCGGGATGAGATGCCGGCCAACCAACGCAACATCCGCGAGGCTGAACAGGACGGCGTGCAATTTCTGCTCATGGCCTCGCCGGTGCAGATCAGCCAGACCGGAGAGGCACTGGCCATGGAGTTGATCCGTATGCGCCTTGGCAAGCCGGATAAGCGGGGCAAGCGCCAACCAGAACCGGCACCTGGTTCCTCCAATACCCTGGAGGTGGAAACCATTATCTCGGCCAGCTCCCTGATGGCCAGTGATGGCCCCTTCACCGGCGGTGAACTGGAGAGGAGCCTTGAGCTCACCCCCAAAAACAACATCAAGGCCAACCCGCGCAGCTTTTTGACCAATTTGACAGACGTCTATGCTGCCGGGGATGCCACCAGTGGGCCCCGTTCGGTGATCCAGGCCGTGGTGGCCGCCCGCCGGGCCGTGGAAAATATCCACGCCCAGATCATGGGGGTGGCCAAGACCCCGGCTGACAGCCGTTTTAATTTCAGCCGCGGCAAGGCCTTTGATGATGTTGACCTGCGCAATTTTGACGGTATCCAGGTCAAGCTGCGGGAAAAACTGCCTGAACGTCCGCCTGAAATCGCCAGTCAGGATTTTGACGAGGTAAAGCTTGGTTTCAACGAAAAGATGGCCAAAACAGAGGCGGAGCGCTGCCTCTCCTGCGGCTGTACGGCCTTTGACCGCTGTACCCTGAAGGAATTAGCCCTGGAACATGGCCTTGACCCCAACAAAACAGCCCAGGCCACGGTCCCCACCTACCCGGTGGATGACCGCCATGCCGTGATCCGGGTGGACCTGAACAAATGTATCTTCTGTCAGAACTGTGTCCAGGCCTGCGAATATGACGGCCTGGACCTCAGGGCCGCCTCTGTCAATGGGCAGGGCCAGGCCAGCAATCTTTCCCTGGCCTTTAATGAAAACTGCATCTCCTGTGGTCAATGTGTGGATAACTGCTCCACCGGCGCCCTGAACAAAAAAGACCAGAATGTGCCCATGGTCCATGAACCAATCCGGGATGTCCGCACCACCTGTCCCTATTGCGGGGCCGGTTGCCAGATGGTGCTGCGGGTCAAGGGGGACACCATCATGGAGGTCACCTCCGACCCTGAGCTGGCCCCTAATTACGGGGCCCTCTGCGTCAAGGGCCGTTTTGGCTTCAATTTTGTCCAGAGCCCGGAAAGGCTGACCATGCCCCTGGTGCGCCGCAACGGCCACCTGGTGGAGACGAGCTGGGAAGATGCCCTGGACACGGTGGCCAAACGCTTTTTTGACATCAAGGCCATGTACGGCCCTGACGCCATTGCCGGTTTTTCCTGTGCCCGGGCCACCAATGAGGAAAATTTCCTCATGCAGAAATTCATGCGCACGGCCATTGGCACAAATAATATCGACCATTGCGCCCGACTCTGACACGCTCCAACGGTGGCCAGTTTGGCCCTCACCTTTGGCAGCGGCGCCATGACCAACTCCATTGCCGACACCAACATAACCGATCTCTTTTTTATGATCGGCTCCAACCCCGACACCAGCCACCCCACCATTGGCCTGCGCATCCATCAGGCCGTGGACCGGGGCGCCAAACTGGTGGTGGTTGATCCGCGTAAGACACGGCTTGCTGAACGGGCCGATCTCTGGCTCCGCATTTTACCGGGAACCGACGTGGCCCTGCTCAATGGCCTGATGCACATTATCCTGGAAGAGGAACTGTGGGATAAAAAATTCGTCGAGGAGCGCACCGAGGATTTTCAGACCCTGACCGAGATGGTCAAGGATTACCCGCCCACCAAGGTGGCGGAACTCACCGGTCTGCCCGAAGATCAACTTTACCAGGCGGCCCGGCTCTATGCGGCAGACGGCCGACACGCCATCTACCATGGCATGGGCATCACCCATTACACCACGGGCACCGACCGGGTGAAATCCATTGCCAACATGGCCATGCTCTGCGGCAAGGTCGGGGTGGAAGGGGGCGGCTGTAATCCCCTCCGCGGCCAGAATAATGTCCAGGGCGCCTGTGACATGGGGGCCCTGTTTAATACCCTGCCCGGCTATGGCGGTCTGGATAACGACGACCTCTTTGACCAGTATGAAAAGGTCTGGAGCGTTAAACTGCCGCGCCGGCCAGGAAAACCCGCCACCGAGGTGTGGGACCATGTCTTCACCGGTGAGATCAGGGGCCTGTATGTCTTTGGTGAAGACCCTGCCGTGGCCGACGCCAATATCGGCCATGTCCAGGAGGCCTTGAAAGAGGTGGATTTTCTGGTGGTGCAGGACATCTTCCTCACCGACACCGCCAAAATGGCCGACGTGGTGCTGCCGGCCGCCTGTTTCGCTGAAAAGGACGGCACCTTCACCTGTACCGAACGCCGGGTGCAACGGGTGCGCAAGGCGGTGGAAGCGCCGGGTCAGGCCCGGCCAGACTGGCAGATATTCTGTGACCTGGCCCGCAAGATGGGTTATGAGATGCACTATGATTCCCCGGAGGATATCTTTAACGAGATAAACCAGCTATTACCCCAGTATGCGGGTATAACCTATGGGCGCATTGACCAAGAGGGCTTGCAATGGCCGGTGCCGGATGCAAACCATCCCGGTACCCCCACCCTGCACACCGAGACCTTTACCAGGGGCCTGGGGCTCTTTATCCCTGAGCCCTACCTGCCCCCCAGGGAGCCCGTGGACGAGGAGTACCCCATGCTCTTTACCACCGGCCGGGAGTATGCCCGTTACAACTTCAGCTCCATGACCGGCAAGACATCGGAAATCGATGTCATCGCCCCAGAGGCCTTGGCCGAGGTTAATCCAGCTGATGCGGCAAGGATGGGCATAAGGGAGGGCGATGTGCTGAACCTCACCTCCCGCCGTGGTTCCATACAGATAAAGGCAACCATCACCGAACGTTCCCAGCTGGGCACCATCTTCACGGTGTACAACTATCTGGAGACCCCGGTGAACTACCTCACCCTCGATGCCCTGGACCGGTTGTCCAAGACACCGGAGTATAAACTCTGCGCCATCAAGGTGGAGATAGTGGAGGAGAAAATGTGAACACATTCGTGGCAGAGGCATCATGAGAATTGCCATAAACGGTTTCGGGCGGATCGGCAGACAGGTGGCCAGGATTCTCCTGTCTAGGCCTGCCGGCCCCCTGGAACTCGCAGCAATCAACACCCTGGAGGACATTGACACCTCTGCCCATCTTCTGCAGTATGACACGACCCACGGTGTTTTTCCCGGCAGGGTGGAGGCAGGCACGGATCATCTTGTCATTAACGGCCGGGCCATCCCGTTTTCCCGCCATCGCCAACCAAAACACCTGGAGTGGGGCCAAGGTGGCATAGATCTGGTTCTGGAGTGCAGCGGTGTCTTGAAAAATGACGCCCATCTCCATATCCGGGCCGGGGCCCGGCAGGTGATCGTTGCCTGCTCAACGGACCATGCCGATATCACCATCTGCATGGGGATAAATCAGGGCCTATATGATCCTGCCAGGCACAGGGTAATCAGTGCCTCGAACTGTACGGCCAACTGCCTGGCCCCGCTGGCCAAGGTGCTTAATGACACCTTCGATATTGACCATGGCATGGTGACCTTTCTGCACTCCTACACCAGTGACCAGGCCCTGCTCGATAATGATTATGGGGACCTGCGCCGCTGTCGTTCGGCAACAACCAATATTATTCCCACCACCACCAGTGGCATTGGCGAGATGACCAAGGTACTTCCCCAGCTGGCCGGCCGGATCAGCGGTATGGCCTTGCGGATACCAAGCCCAGTGGTCCATGGCGCTGATTTCACGGTCAGGGTCAAGAAAAGGGGGGGCCAGGGCGACCTGTTGGCCGCCTTTGACACGGCTGCCAGCCACGAATTACAAGGAATCCTGATGGTCAACCGGGCCCCCCTGGTGAGTTCTGACTTTAAGGGCAACAGCCATTCGGCCATTGTTGATGCGGAATTCTGCCATTGCCATGGCGATCTTATCAAGGTTTTGGCCTGGCAGGATAACGAGCATGGCTATAGCTCCCGCCTGGTTGATCTGGCCGGCTATATTGCCTCGGTGCTAAGATAGGTAAGGCTCTGGTTCGTGAATTGTCCAAGGATGAGATTTTTCCCATTGCCTTGGCTATGTATCAGCCAGGGCATTATGAACAGATAAACCCAGGTGGCCAAAACCAGCCTGGCCAGTCCCCAAAGAACCCCAAAAGCGCCCAGCGTTGAACCTTCCCATGGAAATAGAGAGGAAAAAAGATGCATAAATTATTGAATGATGAGCCAGGCAACAAGATGCTGCTGCTTGGCAACGAGGCCATTGCCCGGGGGGCCATTGAGGCCGGAGTGGCGGTTACCGCCGCCTATCCAGGCACACCCTCCTCCGAGATTTCCCTTAATTTTTTCCAGATGTCCCAGGCCAGTGATCTCTATTTTGAGTACAGCGTCAACGAAAAGGTGTCCCTGGAGGTGACGGCTGCCGCCGCCAATACAGGGGTGCGCTCCATGTGCATCATGAAACATGTGGGCATGAATGTCGCAGCTGATGCCCTGATGACCCTGGCCTATGTAGGGGTAAGGGGCGGCCTGGTTATCCTGGTGGCCGATGATCCCTTCATGTTTTCCAGCCAGAATGAACAGGACAGCCGTTATTACGCCAAACTGGCAGGCCTGCCCATGCTGGAGCCATCCACCGTTGCCGAGGCCAAGGAGATGACCCGCCAGGCCTTTGAGTTGTCGGAACAGCTGGAGGAACCGGTTCTGCTGCGCACCACCACCCGGATCAACCACTCCACCGCCGTTGTTGAGTTGGGCGCCATCACCAAACCGCAGCCCAGGGGTGATTTCAGCCGGGATCCCATGCGCTATGTGACCATTCCGGCGGTGTCGCGCCAGCTCCACGCCCGCCTCCTTGCCAATCTTGGCAAGGCAACGGAGATGGCCAACCACTCCCCCTTCAACTTCATTGATGGCAAAGGCGATTGGGGCATTATCTGTAATGGGGTGAGCTATAGCTATGTCGCTGACGCGGTCCAGGACCTTAAGCTGGATGGTCAGGTCAAGATTCTCCGCCTCGGTTTCTCCCATCCCCTGCCGGAAGAGCTGATTAAAGACTTTCTGGGTAACTGCCAGAGGGTGCTCATCGTTGAAGAGGGTGAACCGGTGCTGGAAGAGGGGATCAAGGCCTTGGCCCAGGAAGAGAAGATGACCATGGCCATTAATGGGAAGGGCCCGGAGCTCTTTTCCCGTCTCTACGAGTTTGACCCGGCCCTGGTCAGGGAGAGAATCGCCACATATTTTTCGGTGGCCAACACGGCCCTGAGCGGCTCGCAATACTCGGGCCAGGCGGATTTACCGCCCCGGCCTCCCACCCTATGCGCCGGATGCTCCCACCGGGCCACCTTCCATGCCGTCAAGAAAGCGGCCCAGGACCTGGATGTGATCTATCCCACCGACATTGGCTGTTATACCCTGGGGATGCTACCGCCCTTGGGCATGGCCGATTTCCTGATCTGCATGGGCTCCTCCACCGGCACTGCCGCAGGCTTCAGCAAGACCCTGGACAAAAAGGTGATCTCATTTTGCGGGGATTCCACCTTCTTCCACTCTGCCATGGCAGGGCTGATCAATGCGGTTTTCAATAAGCATAATTTCACCCTGGTCATCCTGGACAACGGCACCACGGCCATGACCGGCCACCAGCCCCACCCCGGCGTTGACATGGAGAAACTGGGTCTCTCCGGTCATGGCCGTATTGACATCGAAGAGGTGGTCAAGGCCCTGGGTGTCGGCCACCTGGCGGTGATTGAGCCATTCAAACTGAAAAAGAGCATTGCCACACTCCAGGAGGCCTTTGCCTTTAAGGGCGTGTCCGTGGTGATTGCCCGGGAGATCTGTACCCTCTACGGCAAGAGTCTGAAGATGCCGGCCATGAAGCCGTTTTATGTCAGTGATCGCTGCTGCAACCACCGGGACTGCATTGACCAGCTTGGTTGTCCGGCCTTTTCCATCAAGGATGACCGGGTCACCATCGACCCTGACCGCTGCACCGGCTGCGCCGTCTGTGCCCAGGTCTGTCCGGAGAATGCCATCCTGCCTCTTAAAAACAAAGCCTCCCAGGGGGACAAGATATGAACGTGACCAGATTAATGATCGTGGCCGTGGGTGGCCAGGGCAACCTGCTGGCGGCCAAGGTGCTTGGCGAGGCTGCCCTGCTGGCCGGTATTCCAGTACGGATGAGTGAAATCCATGGCATGGCCCAGCGGGGCGGGGTGGTTGAATCGGCCATTGTTTTTGGGGATGCCAAGAGTTCGCTGATCTCAGACGGTGAGGCGGATATCCTGGCCGGCTTTGAGCCCCTGGAGACCTTACGGGCCCTGGCCAAATGCAATAAGAACACCGTGGTGCTCACCAGCACCGCTCCCCTGCCGCCCTTTGCAGCGGCGGTGGGCAAGGCGACCTATCCTGATCTGCCCTCATTACAAAGGCAGATCCTCGATTATGCCGGCAGCCTCACGGCCTTTGACGCGGAGAAACTGGCCCGCGAGGCTGGAAATGTCATGGCAGTGAACATGGTCATCCTGGGCGCCCTGGCCGCCACCAAGCTGTTGCCCGTCTCAGCGGCCAACATCAGGGAAACGATCCGCACCAAAACCCGGCAAAACTTTGTGGAAACAAACCTCAAGGCCTTTGAGCTTGGTTTCAATCAAAGTGCTTGATTGGGAACCACCATGCCCAGGCACGTTAAGGGCAGGTGATCTACAACAAGCCTTTGCCAGCCAACTGAGCCTCATCTTCAATTCAAACAGTGGAGAAAAATACAATGAACACATTTAGTAAATCACTCACATTGACGGCAGCCCTTTTTTTATTGATAGGTATAGGTGGTTGCGAACAGATTGACGAGGCGAAAAAGGCAGCCGGTGGCCTGGTAACAGAGTCAGTGGATGGGGCGAAAAAAGCGGCGGCCGAGATAGTGGCGCAATCCGTGGATGACGCAAAAAAGGCCATTGGCATTGCAGCGGAAAACCCCGCAGAACCCCAGGTCCAGGGCGAGGATCAGGATGGCGGGTCAGGCCCACAGCAAGGTGGTAAGGAAAAGTAACCTCCCCTGTCAGACCCTTGATCAATAAGGGTAGCAGCCTAGGGTCTGAGGTCTGAGGTCGGCGCTTGCGCCCCTTGGCCATGGAGCAATTGATTACCGACAAAGCCATTATCCTCAGCAAGGACCAGAAGAGCGAGATAATGCCGATTATCCAGGAATTGTCCAGCCCAGGGCTTGCCGCTGACCAGATGGCTGCCCTGAAGATGCGGTTCAGAAATGTCCTTGAGCCCTCTCAACTGCAAAAGATGCAGGAGTGGCAGGCAACGGCTGCTGAAAAGGCCCGGGGGCTTTGGGCAATACCGCCTGGCCTCAGCACATTGATAGCAACATATACGGGCATAAGTACGGAGATGGTCCAGGAAAAAATAGCGGCCCTGCAGGCCTGGTGGCAGACAGTAAGACCGGTAAACAGCGCCGAAAAGCTCCGCGGCACCATTGGCGCCATCTGATTCCCATAGCCAACTTAAGGAGAGCTGGTCAAAGATCCCCCCCTTAGCACTATAGCGCCCAACGCCATGGACATCTTAACGACATATCACAGGGCCGGTCTCAGGGTAATGAAGTTTTTCCGATGGGACCTGCAGCTCCATTTTTTCTGGGGATTCATCCTCACCCTGCCTGGCGCATACTGGCCGCCGCTCTACAGCGCGGGTATTGTGCTAACCCTTATTAAAGAGGGACTGGACCTGTGGAGTAAGGGGCGCTGGAGCTGGGACGATGTCTGGTGGGGAATCGCAGGCTCTGTCTTGGCGTTGATCTATCTCTATCCCCTGTAAAAGGGGGGATACTGCTGCCAAGACCATTCACCCAACTGGGAAAGTTGAGTCATTAACCTGAGGCGCCAGTGAAAAAAACTCCATGTATTTTCAGACAGTAAAGACAGCTCTCCCCATACTTGCCCTGGTAATCGGCATTGTGTCTCTGCCCCTCGCTCTTTATGGACCATATTGCTAAGCCAGGACAACCAGTGGGGCTTGAACGTTATGTACTCCGGGCCGGACCCATTTTTTGATCGGCACCCCCTTTGCCAATGCCTCAGGCCTTACCTTCAACCCCCTCAGCCAGACCCTCCTTGTGGTATTCAACCGGCCGGCCAGGATTATGGAGCTTGGTCTTGACGGCTCAAAAAAACGAACCATCACCCTGCATGGCTTTAATGATACGGAGGGCATGACCCACATTCGCCATAACATCTTTGCCGTGCTTGAGGAGAGACGGCAAACGATCTGTATCATTGATGATCGAGCCAGGCACCACGGCAATTGACCGCAGCAATGCCGAGATTATCACCGTTGACCACACACCTGACGGAAATAAGGGTCTTGAAGGAATCTCCTATGATGGAGATGGTCACCATTTTTACGTGGTCAAGGAGAAGAACCCCCGCAGGATTTATCAGCTAGCGTGGCCAACCGCAGCAAACAATGGAGCAGCTCCCAGGCAACCATGGAACATCCAGGAAGAATCATTGTCACTAAAAGACCTCTCTGACATCTACCATCATCCGGCCACCGGCAATCTCCTGATGTTGAGTGATGAATCCGCCACTGTTGTTGAAACCACGAGGGACGGCAAAGAGCGTGGTCGTCTCTTCCTAAAGAAAAGCCGATCAACCGGACTAATAAGAGATGTCAGGCATGCCGAGGGCATTACCATGGATGGCAGGGGTGTTCTGTTCATCTGCAGCGAACCAAACCTCCTCTACCTGTTTACTAAATCAACCGGCCAGGCCCGGGAAATTGCGCCGGGTCTATAAATAAGAGGGGCGTGGCTCGCCTTGTTTTTTTATACAGCGCACCACTCTGCATCCTGTTGGTCCTTCTTGGTGTTTGACACGGGGTGTGAATAGTGAAATATATTTTTTGGGAGGAAAACTAAAATGCCAAAGGCCTTACGTAAACTGCTCGGCCTGGCCCTGCTGTTCGCCACCGTCGGTGTCGCGACCTGGCAGGCCCTGCTGGCTGTGTAGCCATGAAAAATCAAACCCATCAGACGTTAGCCAAGATCCTTGAATCACTGGCCAGGGAGGCTGCCAAGCTGGCTGGCCGCTGGTTGCCCAGAGGTGCGGCCGAACTGGAGAGACAGGCCCGGCAGAGGGCAAAGGATGTCCAGGCCTATCGGCAGCGCCGACAGGAGGCGGCCGCCCTGGCACCGCGCAAGGCCCGGCTGCTCTGGTTGCTGCCCCTGCCCCTGATTCCCGCCACAATAATTGCCCTGGCCAGCGGCCAGTTCACGGCCTGTATGGTCAACGCCGGCGCCTACGGCCTGTTTCTGGCCGGCGCCTTGCTGTCTGGACAAGGCTTTCAGCAGGAGGTGGAGCAACGGCAGCAGCAATTCCAGACCACTGGTTCCTGGCCGTTCAAGACCCTGGGCGGCCTGACTGTTGCGCTGGCCACGGCCCTGACCGCCTGGGCAGGCGCCGGCCACAGCATGGCCATTGCCCTGTCCTTTGGAGGGGGGGCGTTTGCCGCCTTTGCCTTACTCTACGGCCTGGAACCACGCCAAAGGAGAATCGGCCACGACAACAGCCAGCGTGTCACCGAGGCGCTGCAGCAGGCAGAGCAGAAGATCCTCAGCATTGAGCAGGCCCGTGGCCGGATCAACCAGCCTGAGCTCAACCAACGCCTGGGCCGGATCATCGTCCTAGGGCGGGACATCCTGGGGGAGATCGCCCGTGACCCCAGGGATCTGCGCCGGGCCCGCAAATTCCTCAACACCTATCTTGATGGCGCCCAGCGGGTGGCCACCGGCTATGCCGGGGCCCATGCCAATCTCCGCAGCCAGACGCTGGAGGCTAATTTTCGTCGCGTCCTGATCACCATTGAAGAGGTGTTCGGCCAGCAGCACCAGCGCCTGCTGGACAACGACCTGCACGACCTTGACGTCAATATGGAGGTGCTGGAGGCCCAGCTCAAACACGAAGGTCTGAATTGACGCATACCTATATCAGAGGAACATGAACCATGATGAATGAAACAGAACTCAAGACCATTGAAGGCGACCTGCTGCAGGGCACAACGCCGGTGCGTTACCAGCAGGCCGAGCCGTTGGAGCAAGCGGCAATGGATGCCCTGATCCAGGAGATCGACCTTGATGACAGCCACTCCCTGCTCTATTTCGGCGCCCCGGCCCAGCAGCAGTTGGCCACTATCTCTGACGACATGCTGGAGGGGGTGCGCAACAAGGACACCGGGCCTGCCGGAGAGGCCCTCAACCGCATGATGGGCACGGTGCGGGACTTTGATTTGGGCAGTATGGACCCCAACCGCAAACCAGGACTCCTCGCCCGTCTGCTCGGTAAAACCAGCCGGCCAGTGAGCCAGTTCCTCCAGCGCTATAAGGAGGTCCGCGACCAGATCGACGCCATCGGTGATGACCTTGAGCGCCACAAGACGCAACTGCTC
>JAUVQZ010000004.1 GCA_030597865.1 Pseudomonadota bacterium
GCAATGACCTGTAATCCCTGGAGGCAGGAGCCGTCACCGACATCAAGAAAGGAAAAACTCTTGGCGTCACGTTTTGACTTGAGCCAGCCCTTTATCTCCAAGGTGGCGCCCCAGGGGGGTGCTGAAATTATTTTCTTAATGCGTTGCGAGTTGATATCTGTCATGGCAATGTTTGGATGGTTGGTGAATATTTTTGATGGGCCCTTGGTCTTATCAAGACAGACGAAATTGTCAATTACTATGATACCTGGATAACAATCAATTTGAGGAGGATTTTTTTATGACAACTATAAAACGATTGGACCCGGAGCATTGCGGCCTGTTGGTGGTGGATATCCAGGAGCGGATGATGGGGGTTATTGCCGCCAGGGACGAGGTGGTTCGTAACTCCGTCCTGCTCATCAAGACAGCCAGGGAGCTTGGCCTGCCCATCGTTGCCACCACCCAATATGTGGCCCGGATCGGTGAACTCCTGCCAGAGATCGTTGCTGAGATGCCTGATGTGACGGCCATTGATAAACTTGAATTTGGTTGTTTTGACAATGGGGATGCTGCGGCTGCCCTGAAATCCTATAGGAATGTCGATACCTGGATTGCCTGTGGGGTGGAAACCCATATCTGCATGTACCAGACGGTGATGGGGGGAATAAATGCCGGCTACGGCATGTGGCTTCCTGCTGATGCGGTTTCATCCCGCACTGAGAAAAATTATGAGACAGGCCTGGCGCGTATTCGTGAGATTGGCGGTATTGTCGCCAATACGGAGATGATCATCTACGAGTTGCTGGGCAAGGCTGGCAGCCCAAGCTTTAAGACCCTGCTGCCCTTCCTAAAATAATAAAAAAACAGCATCCATAACAGCCACAATCTGCTGTTAAGGGGCGGAGGGAAACAGGAAAACTGAAAAAAATATCAAGATTTCAGAATGTTGTGCCGATATGTTCGCCTAAGAGCAGTCCAGTTCTGCAAAGACGGCTGCACATCGTGAAACAACCATGCCTTAGGGTGCCTGGAAAAAGTTATTTTTTAAAGGGGCCTGTATAGGCTTTTTTCCCCAGGAAAATGTCCGAGGGGAGAATACCGAGAAAGGGGGAGTGTCGTGGCAGACAAGCCGGAAGTTTTTCTGGAAATCGGGGCAGGGTATCTTCGTATACCCACAGCTGAGGTCAATTATAATATTACTCTCATCGGAGAATCTGTCGCCACCTCAACGGAAAAGGCGGTTATTCCTCCACCTGTGCCACCCATGCCTTCTGCTGAGCCAGGGCCAGGCGAGGGGGATTACTATCGACAGGTTTCGGAAGACCTCTATCATGATATTGGTCACCTTGCCAAATCTCTCAGCTCCACCATCATGGAAATTCCGGCTGAGGACCGGCGCCAAGAGCGGGCCACCCTGGATGAGGCCGGTGATAAGCTGGAAAGTGCCAAGACCCAGCTGAAGGACATCGTCGCCATGACGGAAAAGGCCGCCATGGAGATCATGGATAATGTCGAGAAGGTCCAGGGGGGTACCGGGGATGTGCAGGGACTTCTCTCACAACTTAAAAACCATCCGGCCTTTGCGCTAAACGACATTGAGGAAACCGATGGGGCCGAGGCAGAGTCGCCGCTTGCCACTGAAATTGAGGCCCTCAACGGGGATATAGGCGGGGCCCTTAATCTCCTGGCGGAAGTTAAGGCGGATGCCCAGCAGGGTGCCGCCCCTGAGGCTGTGGTTCCGCTTGAAAAACAGCAGCGCTATCTCTTTGATCTCGATGTTATTTTTCAAACCCTGTATGAGCTATGCACCAATGAAACGGTGAAGGATCATATCTCTGCTGCCCGGGAAAAGGCAGGGGAGTTTTTTGATCTCCCAGGCTTCCAGGATAAAATCAGCGATAAGGCTGCCGGTTATGAGGCAGATGGGGATAATTATTTCAATGTGCCCATGTCGGATGTCTTCCAGGCCCTGTTTGCCGCCTGCAGTGATAAGGGAACGAAGAATCTGCTTAAAAAAATGGATGCGGGACAAAGCACCATCTTTCTCGATCAGGCCATTCCCCTGGAGGCGCCAGAGATCGAAGAGGTGGAAGGTGCCGCATCTGTGGCCACAGCAGAGCCTGTAGCGCCGGCTGCCAGTGATCCCCGTTTGGATGAAGTTGTTCAGTCTCTGCAGAAATGCCAGGAAGCCCTGACTCGTCTTCCAGAGGCAGCCGATAAGGCAAGGGCCGCAGCTGCTGCGGGTAGTGTGATGACCCTTGATGACAAAAGTGATATCTTCGCCAAGATTGAAGCGGCCTTTGGCTTGTCCTCCGGTATAACAGTGGATGTCTCGAAAATAACAGAGGCCTTGAGTTTTCAGGATCTCTCCGGTCAGCAGATTATGAAGATTCTCAAACTGCTCAGTGATTTCCAGGTTCAGCTCCTGGCCATTGTCGTTAGCTTCGGTTCTCAGCTGAAACAAAAGAAAAAAAATGAAGATATTTCCGTTGAGGAGAGTAAGAGTCTGGCCCAGGATGATGTGGACAAGTACCTAAACGCCATTCCCGTAGAAGGAAAGGACGATGACGGCATGCTCGATCAGGATACGGTCAACCAGATGCTTGAGGAGTTCGGTTTTTAGCAGATTTTAAAAAAAAATCTGTCTTTAAAAAGGTGGCTGGGGAAATATTCTCCAGCCACCTTTTTTATGGATAAACGCATCCTGGCGTGGCAATCCACATGGCAAGGTATGTCCAAGGCATAAAAAAAAGGGTTTAGAGATAGATCTCTAAACCCTTGAATAAGCATGGAGGCGGCACCCAGAGTCGAACTGGGGAATAATGGTTTTGCAGACCACTGCCTTAGCCACTTGGCTATGCCGCCTCAAATCTCCTGTAGCAGAAGAGGCGCAATAATATACGCTTGCCAAAATTTTGACAAGGGAAAAGGTGGAATTGTTTCCTGATATATGGTTTGAATTTCTAAAAGGAGTAATGGCTTAATGTCCAGTGCAGGTAAGCCCCTTAAAATATTTTGAAAAATGATTAGATCGTAGCGCGGAGAATGGCTACAATGGCTGTTGAGTTTTTTAATTACCTGAGAGGCGGATCGCCAGGACATGATGTCCGGAAGGCCCACCAGTCCACAGGAGGCAGTTTATGTACGGGGTAACCCAGGAACAACTCGATCAGATTGATGCGCTCATAGTTTCAGACCTTATTGGCATCGGTGTTCACAGCGTTATCGTTGTTGATGTTGCCGGTAATGTCATTGCCGAACATGATGACGGCAAGACAGATATCCAGGTCCATGCCTTTGCCGCCCTTGCCGCAGGGAATTTTGCGGCGGTGGATGCCATGGCCCAGCTTGTTGGTGAACAGGAATTCTCCCTCCATTTTCATAAGGGTGAGGATGAGTCGATTCATTTCAGCAAGATCAATGATGATATCTTGTTAATCACCATTTTTGGTAATGATGTTTCGTTAGGCTTCCTACGCCTGAAAACAACAGAAGTTATCGATAAGATTAAAGAAATGTGGCAGACTACAGAGTTTTAAGGGTGGCGCTCTGTGGGTAAAAAAGTTTATTGTGAGGTGTGTTTTGGGATTTGTAAATGTTAAGAAACAGGAGGTTCTGGTCAAACTCGTTTATTACGGGCCGGGCCGCGGTGGCAAAACCAGTAACCTCGATTACATCAATAACAAGTTTAAAGAACGCATAAAAACGGACATGGTCAGTATTAAGACCCATGGCGACCGGACCCTGTTTTTTGATTTTCTTCCTGTTGATATCGGTAAGATCAAGGGGTTTGATATCAAGATCCAGCTCTATACCGTACCTGGCCAGGTTAAGTATAATGCCACTCGGAAGCTTGTTTTAAAAGGGGTTGATGGCCTGGTCTTTGTTGCGGATTCCCAGGTCGAGATGAGGGAAAAGAATATCAGCTCCTTTAACCAGATGAAGGAAAATCTGGTTGCCATGAATAAGGACATCGCTAAGATCCCCCTGGTGCTTCAGTATAATAAGGTCGATCTGGCAGAGGAGGGGGTGCCTCTTCTTGGTTTTGATACCATGGAGGCTGATCTTAATAGTGAAATTAAGGTGCCCTCCTTTGAGGGTAGTGCTGTCACTGGCTACAACGTCGTTAATACCTTGAAAAAAGCCATCTCGCTCACCATGGTTTCATTCAAAAAAGAGTTGCTGTAGGAGAGTTAATTTATGTCCGCCCAAGATTCTGCCCAGACCGTTGATATTCTTGAGAAGCTGAAGTCGGCAATTCTCAATATAGATTGGGAAATTTCTGATGATAATATCGGGATTCTAGATCAGGAGATTGCTGCGCTGCGTCCTGTCTGGCAAGGGCAAAAGGTCCATATGATTTATTTGCAGATTATGGGGGCCCTGAGTCAATACATTGCCAGCACCCGTGAGCAGGCCACTCCTGCAGCCTTTCCCATGCTGCGCAATGTCTTTGACAGCCTTGAGGATATGGTTGTTAATCCCAGCGATGAAGATCAGCAGACTGAGAAGGCCATGGTGCATGTTGATGCCTATAATGAGCTGAAAAAGTCGGTTTCCTCAGGCAAAACAGAGCCTGCTCCTACTCCTGAGCCGGAACCGGAACCTGAAGTGGAAGTTGTTGAGGCCCAAGGGCAAGGGGAAAAAGAGGCGGATGAGGAGCAGCCCTCGACCATTAATAGTCTCCTGAATGACAAAGAAGATCATACCACGGACTCTATTTTTGATTCTATGCTTGATGAGATGGTTCAGGTGGAGCCACCGGAACAGGAGGCGTCGGCACCACCACCGAAGGCCCCGCCTGCCCGTCCACCGGTGCAGACCGCCTATAACAAGGATGACGGTACTGAGGTTGAAGCTGATCGTAATATTGATGGTCAGTTTGCCGAGGCAGATGAGCTCCTGGATGATTTTTTTGTGGATGATGTGCCTGCCCCTGGCGCTGCAGGCCAAAAGGATGGCGATGAGTTTGATTTAGGCGCCCTTGATGGGGGTGAAGAGGCTGGCCTGGAGCTGGATCTGGCGGATGATGGTGATACCACAGAGACGGCGGGGGGGGAGCTTGGTGAGGATCTGACCTCTGACGCCCTTGCTGATGTGGAGGACAGTGATCTCGATATCTTTAAGGTTGAGGAAGAATCAGATAAGGTGGAGATTTCTGAGCCAGAGCCAGAGGCAGCAGAGTTTCCAGAGGTGGAATCTGCCCTTGATGACTTCTTTGCCGGCGAGGAGGAGGCCACACCTTCCCAGGTGGTTTCTGCGTCCCTTGGGGACGCTGGTGCTGGAGGGGACCTTGGTGAGGTCGATGCCGCCCTGGATGATTTCTTTGATGATGAAGAGCCCAAGGCCGCCAAGCCAGGGGGTGAAGTGGTTCCAGAGACAGCTAAGGAGGCCGTCTCGGTTGTCGAGGGTGGTTCAGCCGTTACGGTTGCAGGCCTCAAGACATTGCTGCTGTCCGTTGACTGGGAGGTGGATGACCAGCTCCTTGACCGGGTTGACCTGGAGATTTCCGCCCTGTCTGAGAACCTGACCGGAAATGATAGCGCCCTTATCCACCTCAACTTCCTGCAGACGGTTATTCGTCATGTCAGCAGGGAGCAGTCCCAGGTGATTTCCGAGTCCATGGCCTGCTTGAACATGCTCACGGAAAGTCTCGAAGAGCTCCTGGCCGATGAGGGGGGAAGGGAAGCCTGGTATGCGGCCAAGGCAGTTTCCTCCTTTGTTGACTGGCATGAACTGGTGGTTGCCGAGTTTGAAAAGCGTCTTGATGCGGCCAAGGGGCAGGGTGGCGAGGTAGCAGAGGGTATAGAGGGATTAGCACTCTCTGCAGAAGGTGAAATCTCTGAGACCCAGAGGCTGAAGAAGGAAATTCTCTCTGAGGTTCGTGACATTCTCTCCAAGGAGATGCAGATCATGCGCCAGGAACTATCGGCTAAAGGCTGAGTGTAAGTGACGCCATGTTAGTATTTTGTGAAGATTGCGGCAAAAGGCACTCTGTCAAGGGGGGCGGTGATGAGAATGGTCGCCTGCAGTTTCGGTGCGATGCCTGTGGTTTCCTCATAACAGTCACCTCGGTACCGCCCCAAAAGCGGCAGGCAAGCGCGCCTGATTCCTCTGTGGAGCTCACTTGTTCCCATGCTGAACTTGATTTGGGCTGCGCCCTTGGCGATGATGAACCGGCTACGAACCTTTTTTTGGCCGCCAGTGATGGCCGCAAGGTTGAGCTTGAGGTCAAGGTTCTCCCAGAGGTGCAGGGCAATATTGCCGTGGAGCAGATATCTGCCAACGTCTTTAAGGTTCGCGTTGTCGCCTCGGCAAAAATGGGGGCTGATTTCCTCAACGGCTATGATGGTCCCTGTCTGGGATTTTTCGATGGTATCTCCGGCGCCCTTCATACGGTGACGGTTATTTTCAGTCGGATTAAACCCTCTTTTGCCCTGAAACCCACCACGGTTTATTTGGGCAAAATAGGTGCTGATACCCTTGCTGAGGGCAGTTTTGTTGTTGAAAATTGTACAGCTGCGCCCCTTGCCGTCACCGTTACCCCTGATCCGCAATGTTTTTCTTTAACGAGTTTCTTTACCCTTATTTCTGATACCAGCTTGATTCTGGCTGGGGGAGAGGAGAGGGTGATCTCTTTTTCCGTGCGTTTAAGTGAGGGGGCGGACAGTGATGAGCCGTTTGACCAGGTTGTCCTTGTGACCGCCAGTGACAGTGATGAGCGGCCGGCGCAAAAGGTCCGCATTATTGCAAGCCTGGAGGTGTAGAGCAGTTCCCCCGTAATGGCAGGGCAGTTTTATTGGACAGCCCAGGGGATAATCATGATATTTCTGGCCTAGGAGCCTGGCGGACGCAGATAGAAGCGCTACAGCAGTAGCGATAGGTCAAAAGGGGAATAGTTGAGGGTATGGAGCGTATTATTGACGGGTTGGTGCATTCGGTGAAGGAAATAGGTGGGGTCTATCTCTACGATTTCCATAAAAATATTATCTTAAATCGGATGCCTGAGACATTCAGTGAAGAGAGTCTCATTGTCCTGGCAGAAAAAATGGTTCGCAACCTGAATTTAGGGAAGAGCCGCTATACCGATATTGCCGAGGTGTCGCTCCATTTTGGTGATAGTAATATAACCGCAAAGGAGATGCGGAGCGACCGCCTCCTCATTGTTATGTTTAATCCGTCTGTCAACAAGCAAAAGCTGCACATGTCCCTGGAGCTTGCCTTGGAAAGCCTGGCAGAGGCTGCAGTGGAGGGACTCTGATCATGACGACCCTGTATGATTTTACCAAGGTGAAAGGGGTTGTTGGTGTTGCTGAATATGTCCTTGTCCGCCAAGATGGTCATCTCATGGTGCACGATGCCCAGGACCATGAGGCTCTTGCCCAACTTGTTCTGTTATGCGGAAGTAATTGTGACGCAATTAAGGCCGACATTCCCAGCCGTTTCCACTATTTTCTCTTCAGCAGGGAGTGCGGTGAACATCTTATGGTTTTTCCGGTTGGTGGTTATTATCTCGGTGTTGTGCAAACATCTGCAGTGGAAAGCTCCCATGTGGCCACGACAGTAATAGACTTTATCCGCAAGCTTGTCCGCCAATCAAGACAATCTGAGTCTTAATATGTAAACGGGCAGGCCGCTGCTTGCCCCCCCGTGACAGCAGCAGCCTTTTCTTGAGGTTCTTTAGCAACCTTCGATGGCCTTTTGTTTTTTTGCCGCCTTTATTATTACCTTTACCTTATCACCAATTTTAAAGGATTCTGCCTTGGTGCCGCAATCAAGGGTGATGACTTCGCCATTGACAGCGGTAACCGTACATCTTGCCTTTGCCGCCAAGGCCTGGCTTGAGGTAGTTGCCAGGGCCAGCTTAGGGTAAATGTTACAGGGGTGTGTGGCATCCTTTGCAGGAGGTGGGGCCGGTGCTGAGGGCCGCTTTTTTCATACTCTTGTGGCAATCGAGGCAGAGGGTATGCATATATTTTTTGACGCCCCCGGCATTAACTACCTCCTCGGCCTGTCTCTGCTTGGTCGTCTCGGAACGAATATCCCCACCACTCTCCACCCCTGCATGGCAGGCTGTACAGGTAAACCCATTGTCATAGGGCCTGCTGGCATGGGCGCTGTTATTGGTAAGATAGGTTGTGGTGTGCTTGGCATGGCTAAAGGCTGGTGCTGATTTACTGTCCTTGCCCATTGCACTTAATGCCGGGTTTGATGCCTGGAGGTTGATATCGATGGTCTCAGGAATATCAAGGGCCAGACAATGTGTGCTGAGTCCTAAAACCAGGATTGCCGCTGTGAATAATGATGTGGGTACTGTGTTTTTCATGTCCTCTCCTTGGTGGATGGTTGCTCAAGAAAACCTTTCCTTTGTCAACACTCTACGGGTCGGAAAGAAAAAGAAAAAGCTGACATGGGGTGATATGGGGTGTAAGGGTAGGGCGATGTCAGGTCTAAATCTCGTAAGTTCAATGGGTTATGGATGTCTGTGTCGGGTGGTGTTGGGATGGGGCCTGGGAAATCCTGCTTGAAAAAACCCTGTGAAGGCGTAATATGTGGCGAAATTATCAACCCAAAAAAATGAAAAAACATCCTTGAAAGATAAAGCTCCCGCATCAGCTCTCACCATGGTCCGTATTGATGGCAGCCTTGTTCGCCAACTGCGCGAAGAAAAGGGGTTGACCCAGCTCTACCTTGCCACTGCCGTGGAGGTAACCACGGACACCGTTTCCCGCTGGGAAAACAGGCATTATCAATCCGTTAAAATGGAAAACGCCCAGCGGCTGGCTGAGGCCCTGGGGCTAGAGCTTGGGGCCATCCTTGAGGCCGAGCATGGGAGTGATCATACAGAAGTCACTGCACCAGAAGGGACTCCCCTGCCCGCTGGCAATGGAAAAAAACAGCCTGCCCTGCTTCTGCCTTTGCTGGCCCTCCTCTTTATATTCCTCGCCTCTGTTGTCTACCTCTGGCTGCAGGAGCCGACGCCGGAAATTACCCTTGAGGCAACCCGGAAAACTCCCAGCCATGCCATGCCCGGCTATCCCTTCCCCGTGTTGATCACGGTTGAGACCATGTCTCCCCCCCTTTCCGTGGTGATTAAGGAGATCCTGCCGGCCCACGTCCGGATAACATCCTCCTCCGCCACCCTGCAGCCCGTGGACAGGGCTGAGTTGAAATGGATTGTCAAACATATGGCAGGCCAGCAGCGTTTTGGCTATATGGTCATGGCCTCCGGCAGGGAGAGTCTCCATTTTCAAGGTTCGGTGACCACCAGGGCGGGCCGGAAAAAGGAGGTTGTCATCGCTGGCAGGCAGTCCTTGGTCATGGCTCCCTATCACTGGGCGGACAGCAACCAAGACGGCATCATCAGTGACGATGAGATCCTGGTGGTCTATGACGATTTTGATGATGTTGCCGGTCTAAACGTGGATGTGGAGCTGGTGGAGGAGATGTGGATGGGCAGTGGCTATAGCTGGAATAAGGCGAAGGGACTCTTTGAGGTCATTCCGTAAGAGTTCACCCGCGGCTGGAAACCAGGTGTAACTCTGGACTGTAAAAGTTCAGCAGTGCACCCCAAGGGCACTCGAAGTCTTCGCTTATCTGCGAGACTCCGAAATGGGAGAAGATGAGGTGCTGCTGAACTTTTACGTCATTCCTTAGGGCTGAAGAGCTGGCATTCCATGCCGGAATTTTTGAAGACCACCAGGGCCGGGGCCTGCTTTGACTTGAAACCCATGGCCTGACAGGCATATGGGGTGGCTGACTCGTGGGTGATGGAAAAGTGGCGGCATTTAAAACAGTTTGGCCTTTTGCTGCTCATGGCCAGCCATTTTCCTTCTTTGCCAGCACCGCAAGTCCCTTCAGAAGGACAAAACGGCCCAGGCCCATAACGTCCCCTGGAAAACTTTTGACAAAGAGCGGGTTGTCGCACAGCCCGCCGGAGAGGTAGAGCCTGTCCGGCTCACCGCTAAAGCGGTAGGCGTTAATGGCAATGGATTTGACAAAACTGGCCACTGCATTTTCCTCACCGCTGCCAGCGGTAATCTCATCAAAGATCTGGCTCATGCCAAGGACACCGCAGGTCACGGAAAAGGATTTTTTCGGAACCGGCAGCTGATTATAGTCAATATTATAATAGCGTCCTAAAAGCTCAATGGTAAAGCCCATTGAGGCCCCGCATTCCGCATTCCACCCCATATCTGCCAGACGTCCCTTCTCATAGCGGACAAATTTTATATCGCGACTGCCGCAGTCAAGCAGGGTGAAGTCTTCCTCATCGATGAGGTGCTCGCCACCCCGGGCCAGGGCGGTCAGTTCATTGATATAATGGTCGGTAAAGCGCGTGCCGTTATGGCCGGTGGCCATATCCACCCGCAACTCCCGGCTGATGTTTTTGGCAGGTTCAAGATAGGGGGTAGGATTGGCGGCGGCCAGGTCGATAAATTTGGCATAGGTGGTGCCAAAATCAGCAAGAAGCATCATAGACCCCCGATAGTTCGAGAAAGGCCTGGATCTTGGCCCGGACAGAGCTGCCCGCAGTGATATCGCAGTCGAGGAAAAGTGCCCTGGGGTGTTGGCTGGCCAGATGTTTGGCCAGGGCCGTCTTGGCGCAGAATGACTGGGCAAAAAAGATGGTGGGCAGGGCGGGGTTGAAGTGGGATTCAAGCTCCAGGTCTGCCGGGGTCTTATTTTCCATGCAGCGGCTCCAGCCATAGACATGGGTGGTGTCGGGAAAGAGGCTCAGCATGGAGAAATCACGGGGTGGCACGCCCCAGAAGCCGGCGGTTGCCTGGCAGGCCGGTAGCTGCCCATGGCCGGCCGTGGTCTGGATGGATGTGCATATCCGTTCAATTTTTTCCGGCAGGGCCAGTTCTGCCTTGCAGAGGGGGGTGCCAAAGGGAGTTGCTTCTATGTTTCTCGTCGTCATAACAGGGATTGCCAGCCGGTCTGCCAGGATGGTGGCAACATGGAGGGCGCAGTCGCATTAGCCCGGGCCCACGTCAATGACAATGGCCTGCAGGTCAAGATGAAAGCTGTTCATCACCACGGTGCGCAGGATGGCGCAGTAGACCCTGGGCAGGTAGAGGATGGTCTCCTCCATGTCCCGTTTGACAATGCTTTCATCAAGGTCAAAAATGGTTGCCCGCTTCTTTTCCAGGAGGGCCATGACCGGCAGGGGGGGGACACCGACAATGCCCACAGGGGCCCCGGGGGGTAAGGTCTCAAGAAATGAGATGTCATTGGGGCAAGGTCGCATTACTCAGCCTCCCTGGTTCATGCGGAAAGTCCAAACGGTACCTAAGAAGGTGAGGCCACAATGAATTGACCAGGCCGCTGCCATGGGGCCTAAGACGCCGGTCTGGGCCATGGATTGCAAGGTTGACCAGATGCCCCAGAAGACAAAGGCCAGGCAACAGCTCAGGGGGATGGCAACGGTGAGGTCACGGCCCCAGCGTTGATGGACGTGGATGGTGAGGGGGATGGCAAAGATGAGCAGGGGTATGCCAAGAAAAATAAAGGAGAGGCGGGCGTAAAGATCTAGTATGCCAGTCATAATACCCTCTTGCCTGGCCTTTTTTGCCCTGTGCCAGAGAAAGGTGAGGGAATGCTCATCGGCCCGGAAAATGGGGGCAAAAAACTCCTCTGGTCCCTCCTTGAGGTGGACCTGGCGCTCATCAAAGGTGGTAATGGCATAGCCCCCTTGCTGGGTGAGGGATTTCTGCAGGCCATTATTGAGGTGCCAGCCTCCCTCATATCGACCCTGTTCCGCTGTCAGAAAGTTTGTCAGGGTGTGTTTGTCATCCCAGGCCGAATAAATCAGACCCTGATAGGTATTGTTGTCCTTACTGAGTCGAAAGCTGTAGATGCCTTCCGAGCCCCGGTAAAAGATACGGCCGGCCTGGACGATGCCGCTGGTGGTCGGCTCTTTGATAATCGTGTACCAGATTTTATTTGTTTTGCTGGTGGTAATGGGCAGGAGCCATTGGGCCATGGCCATGGTGAGCATGGTAAGAAGCAGAGAGGCCAGGACCACCGGCGCAATGATACGCACCAGGCTGATGCCGCCGGCATTAAGGGCCATGGCCTCACGGTTATGGTTGAGGATTCCCAGGGTGATGATCCCGGCCAGGAGAATGGATACCGGTGAAAGTTGATAATAGATGCCTGGGATTTTCATGATAAAAAACCGCAGGGCAAAGCCAATGGTCTGGCCCTTTTCAGTGAAGCGGTCAATCTGTTCGAAAAAATCGATGAGCAGATAGAGGGAAAGGAGCCCCCCCAAGACCATGAGCAGGTTCCAGAAAAACTGTCTGAAGATATAGCGGTCAAGGAGATTCATGGCCTCAGGCTCCGGTTTCCATGAGTCGTCGGGCCAGTAGATAACCGGCAAAGACAAGTAAGACGCCGAGGATGTTACTGGTCAAGGCATAGACGATAACGGTCTTCACGTCCCCCACCTTGAGCAGTTCCGCCTTTTCCCTGGCAAAGGTGGAAAATGTCGTAAAGGAGCCGAAAAAACCGGTGAGCAGAAAGAGGCGGTATTCGGCCGCGACTTTGTAATGTTCGAGCAGGGCGCCGCACAGGCCGATGAGAAAGGAGCCGATCATGTTCACGGTAATGGTGCCAATGGGGAAATTGCCAACGGCAAAGCGCTGGACAAAGATATTGACCCCGTGGCGGCTCGTGGCCCCTAAGCCGCCGCCAAGCATTATGGCAAGTATTTCTTTCATGGCTGATCAGAGGGGGATTTGGTAAGGTGGCCGATTAAAGAAGATGGCAGCATGAAGAGTCTCTGGGGGGCTAAGGTGCCCTGAAATCTGTTCGGTAAATAAGGGGGCTGGCTGTCTTTTCGCAAAAGCAGCAACCCTGTGTTCGTCGGCCTTTGCCGACAGAAATATCCCTGAAAAAAAGAAAGGAATCCATGGCGTCCCTTGTCCAGCTTATCACCGTTGATTGCCCGAAGCCAAGCTTGCAAGATAACACAGGTGATATAGATAGACTAAAAAAAAATGTCACGGAAAAATGTGGAGGCCCTCTGGTCGTGCCCCATGGGGCCATGGCTAGGGTTGCCAAGGCGTTCCGCCAGGCAGGGTTTGCCGGTTCTGCCGTGGTTAATGACCACGGCAGCCATTTTGAGCTTGTCGATTTTCTGGGCAAAAAGCCCGATATCCTGCCGGCTGTTGCCCTTGATCTTGGCACCACCCACCTGGAGGCATCCCTGCTTGATTTGTTGACCGGGGATGTCCTGGCCCAGGCCAATATTGCCAATGGCCAGATTGAATATGGCACCGATATCCTGACCCGTATCCATTTTGCCGCCACAGACACGGGATTGCAGACCCTGCAGCAGGGCGTCATTTCCTGTATCAATATCCTCTTTGAACAGCTGAGCACGGGGGCGGATATCTCACCCTGTGACCTGCGCGCCCTTGCGGTTTCCGGCAACACCACCATGGTCCATTTTCTGTTACAGATCGATCCGGCCACCCTCTGCCGTGAGCCCTATATTCCCCTGGTTAATAGCCCTGATATCTGTCATGGCAGGGACCTTGGTCTTGCCATGGATGGTTGGGCGCCGGTCTGGATTATGCCCAGTGTGGGCAGCTATTTTGGCGGCGATCTCATCTCTGGGATCATTGCCAGTGGCCTTGATGATCGAGCGGGGATTGCCATGCTCATTGATGTGGGCACCAATGCCGAGGTGGTTCTTGGCAATGGGGAGTGGCTCATTGCCTGTGCCGGTGCTGCCGGACCGGCCCTGGAGGGTGGAATTGCCAAAATGGGCATGCGGGCCGGGCCAGGGGCCATTGATAAGGTCCGCATTGACCCTGGCATGGGCCAGGTATCCTATGAAACCCTTGGCGGCGGGAGGCCTGTGGGGATTTGCGGTTCCGGCATTATCGATTTGGTGGCTGCCCTCTATCTGGCCCGGATAATTGATGTGCGCGGCAAGTTCCAGCGGAAGTTTGGCGGCGACCGGCTCATTGACGGTCCGGATGGCCCGGCATTTGTGGTGGCCCCTGCCAGGGAGGCCGCCGGCAATCAGCCCGTCACCTTTACCCAGGTTGATCTTGATGCCATGATGCGCTCCAAGGCGGCCATGTATTCCATTCTGACCACCCTCATCGCCCAGGTTGGCCTCGAGTTCACAGACCTGGAGCAGATTTTTGTGGCCGGCTCCTTTGGTAAGCATATTGATCCCCGCCAGGCCATTACCTTGGGTATGATGCCGGATCTGCCCCTGCATGTGTTTAATCCCATCGGCAACAGTTCCCTGGCCGGTGCTGAAGAGGTGCTGCGTAGCCGCCAGAGTAGAGAGCGTTGTCTGGCCCTGCCGGGGAAGATCACCTACCTGGAGCTCAACGTCAACCAGGAGTTCATGATCCGTTTTTCCGGTTGCCGTTTTATCCCCCATACCGATCCATCCCTTTTTCCCTCAGTACCTGTTTTTTCCGATTAGGTAAGGATCTGTAACTATCCAGCGTATTAGCTGTTTAGGCTGTAGGTGCCCCGCCGGAGATAAGCGTAGACTTCGAATCCTTTGGGTGCTATGAGGTGAAGATGATTCTTAGCCTTTGCTCTGTTTTTCAAGCCATATGATTCATGAGCCTTGTTATCATAGATGATAAAAGATTCTTTCCTGCGTTTTGACTAACAGCCTTTAGCCTTCAGCCTAAACAACCTGAATAGATATCGTTTTTCTATCTTTCCCTTGCTTTTTCGAATTGCCGATTTGTATGATTGGAGAGGATTGATTGGGTCAGGGCCTGTCTGCCAGGCCCCTTGCAACTTTTGGGGGCTTTGACTATTATCCACTTCTTAAGAAGTCCGAGTTCGCCCGCCTTTTATTCGTCCAGGGCGTTTTGCGGCGCTAGAGATTTTTTTGCTATTCAGCAAGTTTGAACTATGGAGAGTCGGCTGCAATGAGTGAAGATAAACCAAATTTGATAACCTGTGTCGTTCAACGGGGCGAGGCTGACAAGGTGGTGGATGCCGCTCTGGATGCCGGGGCAGAAGGGGCAACAATCTATTTCGGGCGGGGGCGTGGAGTACGGGAACGGATGGGTTTTCTTGGCCGCTTTATTAAGCCGGAGAAAGAGGTCATCCTTATTATCACCCGGCAAGACCAGACAGATGCCGTCTTTGATGCGGTGCGGGTTGCTGCTAAGTTGAATGATCAGGGGACTGGGTTTGCCTTCCTCCATAAGCTTGATCGTGCCATTGGTTTTTTGTCTTGACGATCAATTTGCCTGGAGCTGATTAAAAAAAATGTGTATCCATCTCCTGATACTTGGCGGCACCCTGGGGTTCAGTGCTGCCTATAATGTCGATATGGCAGGTTGGTATGAGACAGCTGCCAGCCATATGGCCACTTCCCAGATAGAAATCTGCGTACAGGCCCTTATTGCCGGCTGTGTGTTGGTTCTCATCTCTGTGATAATGGCCCAGATGAATGCCTACTCCCTGATGCTCCCCTTGGCCAGGTTGGTTTTAGAGATCAGTCTTTTCGGGGTCAGCATACTTTCCTTTGGGGCGCTCTACTTATCTTGGGTATTGTTGGAAAATGCCTGGCTTGATATGGGGCTTGCTGCCATGGTGCCCTTTTTGGGAGTTGGCACGGCCAGTATCGCGCTTTATATCTTCGATTTTAACTATCCCTTTATGCAGAAAATTCTGGGCTACCTCATTCTGACCCTCTTTTCCCTTGCCCTGGTCTTTGTCCGCGTCATGTAGCTTCCGCCTTCCGTAGGCTTTCCCTGTCAGGCTAGGAGTCTGTCGGGCTAAGACATAAATCTACGTCAATTTCTCAAATTTTCGCTGCAATTCCCTGCTTCCCACTGACCCCTAAATCGTTTCTCCGGATGGGATGGTTGAAGCGGGGAAGTCTGCCATGCTGGTCCAGGGTTCGATAATACAGTTGCGGCCGATTTTTGTATGGGCCGGGATGTTGGCATCTTTGCCAACCAGGGTAATGCCTGTGTAGAGATGGGATGGATATTTCTTGTTGATGGTCTCCCTGTCCTCGCCACAGCCCACAATAGCACCTTTCCCCACCTGCACCCGCTTATCCAGAATGGCGAGATCAATAACACCATTTTCTCCCACATTTACATCATGAAAGAGAATGGAGTCACGGATTGTGGCACCCCTTGCCACCCTGACTCCAGGCGAGAGTACCGAATTATACACCTCGCCCTCAATGACACATCCTGCTGAAATCATGGAGCCCTGAACCTTGGAACCCCTTAAAAAATGGGCTGGTGGCCGATCAGCGCTGGTGTTGACGCTGGACTCGATATTGGGCCTGATTCCCCAGCCTTCAGGGGAGATCCCTGAGTGTTCATCCAGGATGTCCATATTGGCCTGCCAGTAGGACTGGATGGTCCCCACATCACGCCAATAATCATGGAAGGGGTAGGCAAAGACGTTGTCGCGCTCAATGGCCTTGGGAATGAGGTGCATGCCAAAGTCCACCTCTTGCCGGTTTTCTTCGAGGATATTGAGCAGGTATTCGGTGTCAAAGACGTAGATGCCCATGGATGCCAGGTCGGTCCGCGGTTCCTTGGGTTTTTCCTCCCACTCGATGATGCGGCCTTCCTCGTTGGTGATGCCTGCCCCGAACTGATGGATATCCTCCTTGGGAACCACCATCATGGCGATGGTGACATCAGCCCTTTTGCGGCGGTGAAATTCCAGCAGCTCGGCAAGGTCCATGCGGTAGATGTGGTCTCCGGAGAGGATAATAATTTCCTTAGAGGGATGGGCCTTGATGAAATCAATATTCTGGCGCACTGCATCGGCCGTGCCCTTATACCAGTCGGAATCATGGGCGCCGGTGCGCGGCGGCAGGATCTTGATGCCGCGCCTGCGGCCGATAAAGTCCCACGCCTCACCGCCGCCCAGGTGGCGCATAAGGCTGAGGGGTTTATACTGGGTCAGGACGCCGATCTGCGACAGGCCGGAGTTCATGACATTGGAGAGGCTAAAATCGATAATCCGGTAGATGCCGCCAAAGGGGACGGCCGGCTTGGCCCGGGTCTGCACCAGGTTGTTGAGGCGGCTGCCAACCCCGCCGGCCAGCAGAAGAACCAGGGTCCTGTCGTTGTCTGTCATCGTACCACCTCCCCGGACTCAATATGTTTGGTGAGCTTGGTTAACTCGATGTTGGGATGGATGGTGCAGTCTGCGCCAATGACGATTCCGTCTGGGAAATAATTATTCCAGCCCAGCACCGTGACATTCTCGCCGCCCATGCCGCTGCCATTGCCTATCTGAACACCGTTTCCCATGGTGACATTGACATCGCTGATGGTCTTCTCGATGCGTGAATCCCGGCCCACCACATTATTGAAGAAGAGAATCGAGTCCTTGACCACGGCCCCAGCTTTGACATGGACGCCTGGGAAGATGATGGAGTTCTCCACCTTGCCCTCAATCAGGCAACCGTTATAGATAAGGCTGTCCTCAATTTGGGCCTGGCTTCCCACTTTAAGGGGTTGGCAGTCGCGGATGTCCCTATGTTCAAGGTTGGTGCGCACCCCCCACTGGTCCAGACGTATTTTGGGGGACGGGCCCAGGAGGTCCATGTTGGTCTGCCAATACTCGGCAATGGTCCGGCTGTAGCCCCAGTAATCATGGAATTTATAGCCGTAAACCTTCCGTTTGTCTGACATCATTCGAGGGATAATGTCACGGCCAAACTCAAAGGAGTCGTCCTCCCTGGCGTTGGTGGTGAGCAATTCATGCAGAACCTTGGGGTTAAAGCAGAAAACGGTCATGGAGGCCCAGTGGAAGCTGGAATCAACGGGCTTCTCTTCATACTGGAGCATGCGGCCGCCACGATCATCATCCTCATCGTCAATATCAGCAACCCCGAAGCGCTGGGCCTTGCCATGGGGAACCTGAAGGCAGGCGATGGTCAGGTCCGCGTCTTTCTCCCGATGATAGGAGATCATGTCCCGGTAATCCATATTATAGATATGGTCGCCGGAGAGGATGAGGACCTCGTCTGGATCGTGATAATCGATAAAATCGGAAGTCTGGAAGACCGCGTCCGCCGATCCCTTGTACCAGGAGGAGCTCCCGTAACCGGTGGAGGGGGGCAGGATGGAGACACCTCGGTATTTGCCGAGCATATCCCAGGCAGCGCCAATGCCGATATGATTAATGAGGGAGAAACTACGATGCTGGCTGAGGATGGCAACCTGTTCGAGGCCTGAGTTCATCAGGTTGCTGAGGGGGAAATCGATAACCCTGGCAAAACCGCCAAAGGGAACTGCCGATTTAGGCCGGTAATGGGTGAGGACGTTCAGTTCATCCACCCTGCCACCGGCTAATATCATGGCAAGGGTTCTGGGCTTCAGCTTCATGGAAACCTCTGGTCTAAAGGAAGGAAAAGCCGGCAGGGTGGGTTCTGCCGGTTTAACTATTGTATTCCTCAAGTCGGGTAACGAGCCCGAAGTCATTGCCCGCCGCTGTGCTGCTACCTGCAAGACACCTGAAGCTTAATTTTCAAGGTACCTCACAGGTGACGCCGGGTAAGTCTTCTGAGGATATGGGTGTTAAAATCCTGATCCTGCTTGTCGAGATTTTTGAGGGGAACCTCAGCCCGGGCCGCCTCACGGTGACCTCCAGCCGATCCTATCTCGCCAAAGACCTTTTTGGCCAAAACACCGGCATTCTTGCGGTAGCCGTCACAGCGGTATATGACGACCAGGCGCTCGCCATGGATGCCGGAGATGAAAACCCAGGAAACCGGATGAACCCGATTGAAAAAATCAGCTATGATCACCAGAACGTCCGGGCTGAATACCCGGCCAACATGGGCGTAGAGCCGATTGTTGCTGATTTTCATGGTTTCGAAGGCGGTCTTGAAATAGTTTAACTCAGAAAGGCGTAATTCTGAAAGCTCAATTTTACGCACCAGGTTCTGGTTGGCAATATTAAAGAGATACCTGAAGGAGATGACGTCGGCCAGCTTCGACTTTTTCTCGAAATTATGGGTGTCCACCTTGATGGCATAGAAGAGGGCGGTGGCAATGGCAACCGACGGTTTAATGGCGGCGGCCCTGAGATATTCAACCATCATGGAGGCGGTTGCCCCATAGTCGGGACGGATGTCAATGAAACAGGCCTGCCACGAGCCGGAAACTGGATGGTGATCAATGATCACATCAAAGGTAATATCGTCAAAAAAGGGATTGTGGGACGGCTGGGAGTCAATAATGACGAATTTAGTGTATTCATCCTTATTAATACACTTAACCCGCTCAGCATTAATCTTGAGCAGCTCCACCATGGCAATATTGCTTAACCTTCTGATCTCGTTAGGGTAAACAATGGAAACCCTCTTGGTCCGATAGCGCAGGAGACGTTTTGCCGCCATGGCGCTGGACAGGGAGTCCGGATCTGCGGAAATGACTATGAGAACGCTATCTTCCTTGGAGAAGATATCCCAAAAATCCTGGAGACGATCTTTGGCGGTTTTCTTGATGCGTTGATGCTTCTTTTTAAACTGGTTGGAACTTATTACTTCAGTCAATACATTCACCATGCAGGATCAGCCTGCAAGCCCTTTTTGCTGACCAGTCGCCTGGTCTACCCCGTGGACAAAATAAAAAAATGGTAAATGATTCGTTTCAACAGAGTAAATCGAATCACCACCATTCTTTTTGTCATGTTGCTTTTACCACAGACAAAACGAAAGATGCAAGTGCCAGGGAAGAAAATAATTCTTCTTTAAAAACAAGATGTTACGGGCTGAGAAGGTGGTTTGGGCGAAGAATTTTTAATATTATCGGATGTTTTTTCACCCTGTTGGCTGGTGTGACAGCGGACTTATCTAACGCAGGCTGGCAATAAAGGGGCCCACTGCCTCGGGGCCCTTGTCATCAACGAGATTGATGGTTGCCGTGCCGATGACGCCAATGTCAGCCTTGCCGGTGAGATAGGCAATGTCATCGCGGCAGCTGATGCCAAAGCCCACCGCCAGGGGCAGGCTGGTGTTTCTGCGGCAGCGCGCCATGTACTGGTCAAAGGAGGCGTCAAAATCGGTCTGTTTGCCGGTGACCCCCTTTCTGGCCACACAATAGATAAAACCCCTGGCATTGGCAGCCAGCTCCTGCATGCGCTCCTCAGTGGAGGTGGGGGCATAGATCAGGGTGGGGGCAATATCATATTGGGAGGCCAGGGCCCAGAACTCCTCACCCTCCTCAGGGGGCAGATCCGGGATAATAAAGCCCTTGATGCCGATCTCCTTGGCCTTCTTGAAAAAGGCCTCCACACCATACTTGTAGAGGATATTGTAATAGGTCATGAACAGAAAGCTGATATCATGCTCCTTGCACATATCCTCGGCAAATTCCAGGCACTCCCTAACGGTGGTGCCTGCCTCAAGGGCCTCCTGATTGGCCCTGACAATGGTGGGGCCGTCGGCCATGGGCTCGGAAAAGGGGATCTGCATCTCAATGATCTCAACGCCGTTATCCACCATCTGCCTGACCACCTCACGGTTGATATCCAGGGAGGGGTAGCCCAGCACAATGTGGGTCATGAGGAGGATATCTTTGCCCGGACGGTCAAGCTCTGCCCGGATGGACTGTTCAAGCTGCATATTCAGCTCCCTTTTTGATGATAAATTCTTTCCAGGACGGATCATCAAAGGCATGGGCCACGGTGAAGATGTCCTTGTCGCCCCGGCCGCTCATATTGATGATAATGGCCTCATCCGCCTCCATGTCGCCCGCCTCCTTATAGGCCTGGACAAAGGCGTGGCTCGATTCCAGGGCCGGGATAATTCCTTCCCGTTTCATGGTGAGCTCCAGGGCCTCCATGACCTCCTGGTCCGTGGCGGCCTCAAAGCGGACTTTGCCCTGTTGCCAGAGATCGGTGAGGATGGGGGAGACGCCGACATAGTCAAGGCCGGCGGCAACGGAATGGGTGTCCATCATCTGGCCGTCATCATTCTGGAGAAACATGGTGTGATAGCCCTGGGCCACCCCGGCTGAGGCGTCCTTGGAGGCCAGGCGGGCCGCATGCTGGCCCGAGTCGATGCCGTGGCCGCCCGCCTCAACGCCGATAAGCTCCACCTCACCATGATCGAGAAAACCCTGGAAGATGCCCATGGCATTGGAGCCGCCGCCCACACAGGCATAGACCCTGGCAGGCAGGGAGCCAAACTGTTTGATGATCTGCTGGTGGGCCTCCTGGCCGATAATGGACTGGAACCAGGCCACCATCTCCGGAAAGGGATGGGGGCCGCACACCGTGCCCATCACGTAATGGGTGTCATCCATGCGGGTCACCCAGTCGCGGAAGGCCTCGTTGATGGCATCCTTCAGGGTCTTGGAACCGGAGGTCACCGGCACCACCTTTGCACCCAGTTTTTCCATCCAGAAGACATTGGGGCGCTGGCGCATGACGTCCTCCTCGCCCATGTAAATGGTACACTCCAGGCCGAATTTGGCGGCCATGGTGGCCGTTGCCACGCCGTGCTGGCCGGCGCCGGTTTCGGCAATCACCCGTTTTTTGCCCATCCTTTTGACCAGCAGGCCCTGGCCCATGACGTTGTTTGCCTTGTGGGCCCCGGTGTGGTTGAGGTCTTCACGTTTAATGAAGATCTGGGCGCCGCCAAAATGTCTGGAGAGATTGTCGGCGTGGGTAAGGGGGGTGGCCCGGCATGAGTAGGTGGCCATAAGGTCCACGTATTCCTGCCAGAAGGCGGGATCTGCCTTGGCGGCAGTAAAGGCAGCATTAAGCTCCTTAAAGGTCTCATAGAGGACCTCGGGGATAAAGGCCCCGCCCCACTGCCCGTAATAACCTGGTTTTTGCATCTGTCGTACCTGAATATGTTGGCAGCACCGAGAGGTATCTGTACAACTCCGGTGCCTTATAATGTTGCTCAAAAAAAGATTTTTATCATAACCATAAAGGTGCAAAGACACAAAGGGAAAACCGTTAAGGGGTTTCCTTCCGGCCCTTGTAAAATTTGCAGGTAATTACATACCGATATAATTCATAAAAAAAATCACTGAAAAACCATCTCTTGACTTACGGAAAAGTCAGGTTCAGACTGATTCTGTTAGGAATTTTTTTTAATTTTTTCATTAATGGGAGAGGAATTATGAAGAAAATGAAATGGATGGTCGGCCTGGTTGGTGTCGGCCTCATGGCCCTGGCCTCGCCGGTCCTGGCCAAGGATGCCTGTGTATCCTGCCATGAGAAGATTTCCCCTGGCCAGGTCCAGGATTGGCGGGTCAGCCGTCATGCCGGCGAAGGCATAGGCTGTGATACCTGTCACGGTGATGAACATAACTCCAAGGCCGATTACAAGGAGGCAAAGATGCCTTCGGAACAGGTCTGTCAGGAGTGTCATGAGGAGCAGTTTGACCAGTTCAGCCATGGCAAACATAATTTTGGTTGGAAGGTTATGAATGCTCTCCCTGCCACCCATCTGGCTCCAGATGAGCTCATGGAGGGAGGCCGTGGTTGTGGCGGCTGTCATAATATGGGCATCAAGACAGAGGAGGAAAAGGCTGAGCAGCTGGCCAAGGGCTATCGTTACCAGACTAACTCCTGTGACGAGTGCCATACCCGGCATGCCTTCTCCAAGAAAGAGGCCCAGAATCCCAAGGCCTGTCAGCAATGCCACATGGGCTACGATCATCCCCAGTGGGAGATGTGGTCAAGCTCCAAGCATGGCATGCGTTATTTTGCCCAAAAGGCGGGTGATCTGCCGGAAGGCGCGGCCGCACCCACCTGCCAGACCTGTCATCTGGGTGATGGCAGCCATAGTAACCATACGGCCTGGGGCTTCCTGGGTGTCCGTCTGCCCCTGCCCGAGGATCCTCAATGGGCCGCTGACCGGGTGACCATCCTCAAGGCCCTTGCCGTCCTGAATCCTGAGACCGGCGAGCCTGGTCCGGTGTATCAGGTCGTTGTCGATTTGGATATGGCCCGTGTCACCGAAGAGGCCTGGCAAAAAGAGCGTAATAAGATGATAGCCACCTGCTCCCAATGTCACTCTGAGGAGTATGTTAAGGAGCAGCTTGCCATGGGCGATTCCATGATGCAGAAGGTTGACCGGGTGATGGCTGATGCCATTGAGGTGGTTGCCGGGCTCTATAAGGATGGTCTCATTGAAAAGCCCGCTGATTATCCCTATAACTACCCATTCCTGCTCACCTTTATGGAGACCGGAGGACTGGCAGGCACCAAGGACTCGAGCAAGCTCTCCTATATCGATCAGGTGCTATTGGAGATGTACATGAAGCATCGCATGCGGGCCTACCAGGCCTTCTTCCATGTCAATCCCGACTATGCCTACTGGTATGGCTGGAATGAGATGCGCAAGGACATGGGCGAGATTCAGGAGCTGGCCAAGACCATGCGCGCCACCCATAAGAAGAAGCCTTTTTACATTTTTTGGTAAAAGCGTAAAAAAGGGGAGTAAGGATATTAGATCCCTACTCCCCCTTTTTTTGCTCTTCGTCTTGTGGGAATGACTTTGTTTTTGGCACGGAAACCACGGCAGAAAGGCCTGGGAGGGGGAGGGTGTCAGCCTTCAAAGTCGCGGCTAACCATCTTTGCAAACACAGAGGCACAAAGACACAGAGGCTTTCTTTTTGCAATCCCTCTGTGTCTTTGTGCCTTTGTGTTTTAACTTAACAAAGAGTCTTCCCGGACTTCGATGATGAACCTTTTTTGGTTTTGCTCCCTGATTTTTCAAGGCAGCCTATATGCTGTAATTCTTCATCTTCTCCCATAGGTTTTTACGGCTGATGCCCAGCAGTTTGGCCGCCTCACTTTTTTTGCCCCCTGTTTTTTGAAGGGCCCGGAGGATACATGATTTTTCTGCCTGGGCCACGGCTGCGGCAAGGAGCAGGCTGTGGCCACTGCTCTGGGGCACGTCGGCAGTGAGGTCAGCGGGCAGGTTCCAGGGCTGGATGGTCTCACCGGGCTGAAGAACCAGCAGCCGTTCAATGATATTGTGGAGCTCCCTGATGTTGCTGGGATAGTCATAGGACAACAGAACGTCCATGGCATCCTTGCTGAGGGTGATGGCTGTTTCGCCCTGGCCCAGCTCAGCAATGAAATGATCGCATAATTCCGGGATGTCCCCCCTGCGCTCGCGAAGGGGCGGCACAACAAGGGGAATAACCTTGAGTCGGAAAAAGAGATCCTCGCGGAAGGTGCCCCTTTTCACCTCGTCAGCCAGGTCCTTGGCCGTGGCGCAGAGAATCCTGACATCCACCCTGATACTCTTGGTGCCGCCCACCCTTTCAATCTCCTTTTCCTGGAGAACGCGCAACAGTTTGGCCTGCAGGTTCAGGGGCATTTCGCCGATCTCATCAAGGAGAATGGTGCCGCCGTTTGCCATCTCAAAGCGCCCGGTCTTTTTGGCCTCGGCACCGGTAAAGGCGCCTTTCTCATGGCCGAAGAGTTCCGATTCGATGAGGCCCTCGGGGATGGCCGCGCAGTTTAGGCGGACGTAAGGTCCATTCGCCCTGGGGCTGTTGTAATGAATGGCAGAGGCCACCAGCTCCTTGCCGGTGCCCGACTCGCCGCTGATAAGTATGGTGGCGGCCGAGGCGGCAACCTGATTGATCAAGGCATGCATGTCCTGGGTACTCTTGCTGCTGCCGATAATGGGTTTGTGAAATTGTTGGCAGCAGTCCTGCAGGGCGATAAAGCGGGCCTTGACCGTCTGCATCTCCAGAATCCTTTTGATGCGGATAATGAGGTCATCCATATCAAAGGGCTTGATGAGATAATCGTGGGCCCCCTGTTTAAGGCAGTCCACCGCATCCTCGACGCTGCCATAGGCGGTCATGAAGATGATATCGGTGGGCACGGCAGCCTTCTGGAGTGCTTCGAGGATGTCAAAGCCCGTGGCATGGGGCATGCGGATGTCGGAGATCACCACATTATACTGTTCGGTCTTGATCTTCTCCAGGGCCTGGCGGCCATCCTCGGCCTCATCCACCTGCCAGCCATTTTTTTGAAGGTGGTCGGAGAGGGTGATCCGCATGATTTCATCATCTTCGGCAAGCAAAATACGGACAGAGGTCATGGGTTAGCCTCCTTTGTTTTTGGGTTGAGTGGCAGTCGTATAATGAAGCAGGTGCCTTTGCCCACCTCGCTCTCCACCAGGATTGAGCCATGCATCTGCTGGACCAGTGCATAGGTCACGGCCAGGCCCAGGCCCGTACCCTCGCCAACATCCTTGGTGGTGAAAAAGGGATCAAATATCCGCGGCAGATTTTCTTCGGCAATACCCGGGCCGCTATCCTGGAAGGCAAGAACCGCCATCTCTCCCTCCACCCTGGTGGTGACCCTGAAAGACGCGCCTTCAGGCATGGCCTGCATGGCATTCATGGTGATATTGACGATGATCTGTTGCAGGGCCGCCGAATCAATGGGGTGGGAATCGTGGATGCCGAGATCAAGCTGGACATCTAGTTTTTTCAGGCCGTATTCAAGGAGAACAAAGGATTCTCTGATCAGGTCGTCAATGGAGGCCACCCTGTACTGCAGGGGTTCCCGGCGTCCGAAATTTAAGAGCTGCTGGACGATCTTGCCGATACGTTTTAACCCCTTTTCCATCAGATTGAGATAGCGGTTGTGCAGGGCCTTATCATGTGGGTTTTCGCCCATGGATTTGACACAGTTGAGCATGCCCCCCAAGGGATTGTTGACCTCATGGGCCACTCCGGCGGCCAGGCGGCCCAGGGCCGCCAGTTTTTCACTCTGGAATACCTGTTTTCTGCTGTTGTCCAGTTCAGCCTGGGAGGTGTCGAGGCGCTGGCAGAAATCATCAAACTTGCTGGCCAGGCGGCCAATTTCGTCGCCGCCATCAGGGAGATTTGCCTTTGAAGGCCGCTTTTGGGGATAATTCTCCATGGCCCTTTCGAGAATACCCAGGCGGCGAACCACCAGGACATCAATGAGCAGATAGATGGTGAGCCCGACAACCAGAATAGTAATGGTGGCAATAAAGAGCAGCATGCGGTTGTTCCGGGCAATGCTCTCAAAGGCCCAATCCACCGGGATGGTCACGCTGAGGCCGCCGCGGATGTCGCCGATCTTATAGCCCTGGTGGGAATGGCATTCCAGGCAGGATTGTTCCACGGGAAGCGGGGCAATATAGCGCAGGGTGGGGCGGTTATTGACCTCGGTGAATTCGATGACCTCTTCCACCCCTTCCTCGAAGAGGAGGAGGCTTTTTTCCTCCCAGGGGTCAGGGGCGTTTGCCGGATTAATAGTTTTCAGGGTGGTAACCCGGTAGTCGCAAAAGCCCGCCTGGTCGGCATAGGCGGAAAGCTCCCTGGTCACCATGGCCGGGTTTCTCTTCACATATCTGACCCCCTTGGCATCCACCATTTCAGGGTCTTTTAAAAAGGGATTGGGTTCAACGCCGGGCTGGCGCATGAAGAAGAGACCGTTATGGTCGGCCACCCATTTACGGGTCATCAGGATCTGCTGGTGGAGCATGCGGGCCTGGCGGGCGGCCTGGGAGAGGACAAGCTCGTTCTGAAATTGCGAGGTCCTGTAAAAGGTGATGCCGTAGGAGATGACCACGACAATACCGATGAGGAGGATGAATTTAAGTCTCAGGCTCATTTTGTTCCACTGCACATGTTTCATAGCCGCTTAGGTTTTCTCCTTAGGCTACCTTGAATAATTGCTTTTTCGTCCAATCTCTGCGTTATGCTCTGAAAATAATGCTCGGAATATCAAACATATGCCTGCGCTTATTTTTTTCGCATGCCTTGATATTGAACGAAAAATATAATTATTCAAGATACCCCTTAGTTGATGTGCATAATGTATTCCTCAGGATGAGGCAGATCCTCTTTGGGCCTATTCCTCTGTTTAGCCGACTTCTCGTCCCCCGTCTTTAAAATAATGTTACTGTTTGGTAGCGGTTGGTTGTGACAGTGTCACTGTTTGGTAGCGTTTTGGCTTGGCGGTAAGCTGGCCCGCAGGGCCGTGGCCAGATCCTCGGAGAAATGGCCGTTGATCCAGCGCAGTTGGGACTCGCTGAAGGCCCCGGGGGAATTGGGGAGTTTGGGGAGCAGGGCGTAGAGCAGCCGTTGGTCGTGGTCCCTGCTGGTGAATCGTTTTGAGTACTCGATGCTACACATCAGCTTGACGCCGATATTGTCCAGGGCCTTGACCGCCAGGTAGAAGGCCATGTCCAGGGAGCGGCGGGCCTCGCTGGAGAGTTCAAGGATATTGCCCACCTGGCCGGTGGTCATGATCTGCACCTCCCACTGGGAGGTCTGGGCCTTGGGGACAAAGACCATGACATAGTCGTCCTCATGGATGATGAGACTCTTTTCGCCCTGGTGGCCGTCCATGCGGCTGTTGGCCCGGATGGCCTCAATATAATCGCTGAAAAAGGGGGTGCCTGTCTCTGCCCGGTATTGCTCGCAGAAGCTGGCAACCAGGTCGCCGCAGGCAAAGCTTGTCTGGCTGTCGGTGCTGTCAGTAACAACAGCAGGGATGAGGGCGAACTGCTGATGGAGCATCTGATGGGAGGCGTTGAGCCGGTAGCCGCTGGCGGCAAAATCAAAGCCGTAGTTCCAGCCCCAGAGGGTGGCGGTGAATGTCGGCTCAGCCCCATTCGCCAGGGTGTTGACGATGTGTTGCCGTACTGACTCAAGCTCGGCAGGGCTTGCCATCCTGCGGCCCTTGAAGCCGGTGAGGCCCAGATCCACAGCCAGCCGTTCATAGCTCCTCTGGTAGTAGAGATGGCGCATGCCGATCATGTCATCCAGGCAGAGCTCAGCCAGGCTGTAACGCACGCTGTCATTGGCCATATTGGCGGCATAATGGCCCCAGGGAATATAGGAGTTGCGGCGCAGATACTCAAAGACATGGCTGCCCTCACCATGGAACTCGCCAATGATCTCACTGTTGCCCTGGGCCCCGGGTCTCAGCACCATGGCCTGCATATAGTCGTCGGGCAGGTGGGGGTTATTGGCCACGGCCTCGTAGAGGTCATGGTTATAGATTACCGGACGGGATTGGCCGTTGAGCTGTTCATAATGGAGGCCGCTGACCTCGCCGCTGTCGTTGATGGTAAAGGAGGCCGCCTGCCTGGCCAGACGGATGAGGTCCTCAGGGTCGGTGGAGGTGGTGGCCAGGGAGAAGAGCAGGGGCTCGGGCAGGGCCTTGAATATCGCATCAATATCCTCCTCCTCCACATTATGGCGCAGTGAGTCGGACATGGAGACAGGTTCTGCTTCAGCCAGTCTGATCCCCAAGGGATTGTCGGCCTGGCGGTCTGCCCAGGCGGCATTGATAAAGGTGGTGCCCTTGAAGGAAAAGGGGTTGGCTATCTCATAGACCCAATCGCATTTTTCCACCTCCAGGTCGTCCTCGGGGAAGTTGCGGCTGTTGAAAACCGCTTCCCCCTGGCAGGCGCCGAGCTCAATGACCTCGTCATTGTCGCGCAGATTGGTGACGCGGTAGGAGGGCTTGTGGATGGCAAAGGCAAAACAGCCGTTGGGCCGGACGCAGGTGTGTAATTTCATAATGGCAGTGGGACCTGTTAAGGGCTGAGCATGATTGCATAATGATGGCGTTACCAACTGCTGATAGATTACCGTTCTTTACCGGCAAGTGCCAGCCAAGAGGTGAAAAAAATGCCATGTATGCAGCGCTGCCATGGCACCCCAGTAATGACTGAGGGTTTTGTTGGTAATGGGCTTGGCAAGTGGCCAATATTTCTTTAGATTGAGGGAGTAAATTCCGGGATTATCTCTCCGGCAGCCCTGAATGGGGCAGAACGAAAAACATTTTGAACCAAAGATCCCATGGATTCGTGATGGACCATTATTTCAAAAAAACCATGGAGACTCGTCTGTGAGTTTTACTATCTATTCCAGTAATAGAATGGAGTTGCTGGTTGAATATCTTGCCCAGGTCTTAGGCCGGCAGCCCTTGCCCCCCCTGGTCCCGGAGACCGTGGTGGTCCAGAGCCAGGGCATGGCCCGCTGGCTGGCCATGGAGCTGGCCAAACGCTACGGCGTCTGGGCCAACGGCACCTTTCCCTTTCCCAATGCCTTTCTGGGCCAGGTCTTTGCCCAGGTCCTGGACGAGAAACAGGTCTTGGATGGCTGGCAGCGGCCGGTGCTGGTCTGGCGGATCATGGAGCTCCTGCCTGAGCTTTGCACAGGCGACTCCTTTAGACAGGTGGCCGCCTATGTCTCCACGCCCCTGAAGAGCTATCAGCTTGCCGTCGCCATGGCCGATCTCTTTGACCAGTATGTGATCTACCGTCCTGATCTTATCAAGGCCTGGGAGGCAGGCAAGGAGGGTGACTTATGGCAGGCCATTCTCTGGAGAAGGCTGCGGGCCGACATTTCCCAGCCCCACCGGGCTGATCTCTTTGGGCGCTGCCTTGGGGTTCTTAACCGCGATCAGTGTCGCCTCGGCACCTTGCCGTCCCGGGTCTCCATCTTTGGCATTTCCTCCATGCCGCCCAGTCACCTCGAAATTTTGCACGCCCTGGGGCGTCACCTGGAGGTAAATATATTTTTCCTAAACCCCTGCCAGATGGAGTGGGGGGATATCATCCCTGAGACGACAATCAGTCGCCTGGCACGGAACAGCGGAGGTGACAGGGATGCCCACTTCCTTGGTCAGGACAATCCGCTTCTGGCCTCCATGGGCCGTCTGGGCCGGGATTTTTTCCACCTGCTCCTTGATTATGGGGCCGAAGAGCAGGCCTTTCCCCTGGAACCGGAACCAGATACCCTGCTGACTGCTATCCAGGGCGATATCCTCAAACTGCGGGACGCATCAAGCGGGCACGGCGGCGATGATTCAATCCGCTTTATCTCCTGCCATGGCCCCATGCGCGAGGTGGAGACCCTCCATGACCACCTCCTCGGCCTCTTCTCCGAGCATGCCGATCTTGAGCCGCGGCATATCCTGGTCATGGCCCCTGATATCAGCAGCTATGCCCCCCTGGTCGAGGCGGTCTTTGCCGGTGATGATCAGCAGTTTCTGCCCTATACCATTGCTGATCAGGGTCACAATGAGGAGGAGTGCATAGCCGGTTTTTTCCAGGTCCTGGCCCTGGTCCCCAGCCGCTTTAAGGCCCTTGATCTGGTTGCCCTGTTAGAGATTGGCGCCCTGCGCCGTTGCTTTCAACTGGGCCTGGATGATGTCAGCCTGATTACCAGCTGGTTTGCTGAGCTGCGGATCTGCTGGGGCCGCGATGGTGAAGATCGGGCCCGTTTCGGCCTGCCGCCTTATGGTGATAATAGCTGGCAGGCCGGGCTGGATCGCCTTCTCCTGGGTTTTGCCATGGCAGATGACCAGCTCTTTGCCGGCATCCTACCCTATGACGGCGCCCATCTTGAGCCGGAGCTGGCCGACCGTTTTCTGACCTTCTATCATGCCATTGCCGACTGGTCAGACCGGCTCCAGGGCCAGTATGACCTGTCAACCTGGAGCAGCCTCCTCCTCCAACTGACCACTGATCTGTTCAGCCCTGACCAGGATGAAGAAGGTCAGATGCAGGTGCTGCGCACGGCCTTGGCCGCCTTGGGCCAGGAGGCGGTCCTGGCCGGTTTCGACCAGGACCTGGGCCTTGATGTGGTGGAGGACAGGGTGCGCAGGGCGGTGGGCCAGGATCTGTCACCCTATGGATTCATGGGCGGCGGTATCACCTTCTGCTCGCTGCTGCCCATGCGGGCCGTGCCCTTTAAGGTCATCTGCCTCCTTGGTATGAATGATGGTGATTTTCCCCGCTCACCGGCCCGCTTTGGTTTTGATCTCATGGCCAAGGAGTTTCGGCGCGGTGATCGCAGCATGCGTTTTGATGATCGCTACCTCTTTCTTGAGGCCCTGCTGTCGGCCCGCAGGCAGCTCTACGTCTCCTATCTGGGCCGTTCCGTCCTGGATGACTCGGAACGGGCCCCGTCAGTGCTGGTCCGTGAACGTCTGGAGTACGTGGCCCGGATGCGCAGTCCGGCTGGGGCAACGGAGAGAGATGAACAGGCCATGCAAAGGGACCTGGTGACCCAGCATCATTTGCAGCCCTTTCATGCCGATTATTTCCATGGCCGGGGGGGAAGTTTTTCTGAAAAAAATCTGAGCGCGGCCCAGGAGCTCATCCGTCACCGCCAGGGGCGCGTTGATTTTGGCGCCAATCTGCCCCTGCCAGAGGCCGGTGGGGAGAAACGTCATCTTGATCTGGCCGCCTTCCTGCGTTTCTGGGACTCTCCGGCCCGGTTTTTTTGTGAGCAGCGCCTTGGTCTGCGTCTGCAGAGGGAGGAAGAATCCCTGGCCGAGGATGAACCCTTTAGTCTTAAGGGTCTTGATCGTTATGGGGTGAGCCGGGACCTGGTCCATGGCCTGTTGGCCGCCAAACCCCTGAGCCTCGATGAGGTCAGGGCCAGGGGTATTCTGCCCCATGGCGCCATGGGCCAAGTGGTCTATGGTGAGGCCAGGGACAAGGCCAGCTCCTTTGCCCGGAAGGTTGAAGGGTTGGGGGGCGGCGCCTTCACCAATCAGTCCGGCACCCTTGCGCTCGGCAACTATGAGCTGGAGGTGGAGCTTGCCAATATTAACAGCCTGGGCCAGTTCCACTACCGTTTCGGCAGGTTGGATGGCCGTCACATCCTGCGGACATGGATCAGCCATCTGGCCCTAAACAGCCTCAATCTTCCGGCCCATGGCCGCCATTCGCTGTTGATCGCCGATGACGGGGTAATTCGCCTGGCGCCCCTTGAGGACGCCCAAGATTATCTCCATGCACTCCTGGAGCTTTACTGGCAGGGGTTGCAGCAGCCCTTGCCGTTTTTTGCCAAGGCGTCTTACCTCTTTGCCGAAGAATGCAGAAGGGGCAAGAAGGAAGAAAAGGCCATCAGTAAAGCGTTTGACGTCCTCTGGGGCACGGATTTTAAAAGGGGCGAATGTCATTGGGATCCCTGTCTCCGGCGCTGCTTTTCTGAGAAGTCGGAGCTGGGCGAAGATTTTGTCAGGCTGGCCCGGGCCGTTTACGATCCTGTGTATCCGCTCATGGAGAGGGAATAAGAAAACAGATGGCTGATCTTCCGGATAAAAAACGTCAAGGCTTTGACCTTCAAGGCCTTCATCTTATCGATGCCAGTGCTGGCACGGGAAAGACCTATACCATCACCGCCCTGGTGATCCGCCTCCTTCTTGAGGAACGGCTGACCATCCAGAAGATCCTGGTGGTTACCTATACCGAGGCGGCTGCCACGGATCTGCGGGTGCGGATCCGGGAGATGCTCACCAAGGCCCGGGCCTGTTTCAGCGGCCATGGCTGCACGGAAAAGTTCCTGGATCAGCTCCATACGACGATTGGCGATCATGACCAGGCCCGCCGCGATCTTGTCTGTGCCCTCAA
>JAUVQZ010000240.1 GCA_030597865.1 Pseudomonadota bacterium
ACCCCACCCGGGGCGGGGTGGCCATGACCATCAATGAATTTGCCCAGCAGACCGGCCTTGGCTTTAACCTCAACGAGGAGGCCCTGCCCATCAACGACACGGTCCGGGGCGCCTGTGAGATTCTGGGGATTGACCCCCTCTATGTGGCCAATGAGGGCAAGCTTCTTGCCGTGGTGCCAAAGGATGAGGCCGCCGAACTGCTGGTGGCCATGCGCAACCATCCCCAGGGGAAAGAGGCAGCGATCATCGGTGAGGTGGGCAGGGAAAACCCAGGGCTGGTCACCCTCACCACCCCCCTGGGGGCAACCAGGGTGGTTGATATGCCGGTGGCCGAACAGCTACCGCGCATATGCTAGCAGCAAAAACTTATGGCAAGCGCAGGGGTAAAGGGCAGCGCACGGTGTGGCCGGCCTTGTTTTGAAAGAGGAGATACCTATTCTCCAGGGCAAAGAGAAAGAGGTCGCGGGTGATCTCCACATCGTGGCGGCAATAGGTGATGATCTTGTCAATGCGGCCCTCCTGATACCACCTAAGGGCCTGGAGACCGTCACCGCTCTTCTTGGCCCCCAGTGTCTTTTCAGCCAACCGGTCAAGGCTGAGCCTATAGCCCAGCCGCCCCTTGACCTCTTCGAGGAGATCAATGGTGGGCAGGAGATGGAGCTTGGCATGGCCATAGGCTGATAATACCCTGTTATCAAAGCGCTTATTATTAAAGCCCACCACCAGCTCCCGTTCGCTGAGATAGTCGAGAAGCTCAGCCATCTCCCCCTCCCGGAAGACCAGAAAATCATCAAGCTCACCGTCATAGACCACGGCCACCGATACACCCATGCGCTCGGCCCGGTGCCACCCCCCTACCTCGGCAGCGGAGCGCTGGGTCTCCACATCAAACACCGCCCACTTGCGGGGCAGGACCGGGACGACAGGATCCTGGTCATCAGCAGGGGCCGGTTCCATCTCCCCTTTAAGAATCTCACGACGCTCCCCATCACCGGCCAACAGCTCCCCAAGGACAATACGGGCCGCCTCCTTGTCAATGGGCCGGTTGCCGGAACCACATTTGGGGGAGTGGACGCAGGAGGGGCAGCCGGTCTCACAGGCACAGGAGACAATGGCGGTGTGGGCGGCCAGGAGCAGCTCGTCGATGTGACTGAAGGCCTCCCGGCACAGGCCAATGCCGCCGGGATAGCCGTCATAGATGAAGATGGCCGGGCATTGCAGCTGGGGATGAAAGGGATAGGCGATACCGCCGATATCATTGCGGTCACAGAGCACAATGAGGGGAAAGACGCCGATGGCGGCATGCTCCACGGCATGGATACCGCCCATGAAATGGGCCCTGTCCTGCTGCATGCGGGTCTCCAGACCGGCGGGGATCTCAAACCAGAGGCCATGGGTCTCAAAGACCTGGGGCGGCAGGTCCAGACCTTCGGTGCTGAACGTCTTCTGGCCCTTGATGAGCTTGCGCTGAAAACCGGTGACCTGGTCGGTGACCCTGAGGCGGCCAAAGCAGGCCTTGATATTTCGTACCTCCACCTCAGCATAGGTCTCCAGGATCTCCGTCTCCTTTGTTGCCATGGCCCGGGTGAAATAATTGGCATCCTTGCGCCGCACCAGGACCTGGCCGCCGTCCAGATCAAGCTCCACCACCTCCCAGGTCTGGCCGTGGTGGAGGTAGAGGGCGCCGGGATGGCATTCCTTGCAGCAGCGGCCCGAATCAATATCACCGAGGCGTTCGTTATCAGCAATATTCCTGATCACCAGGGGCTGACCGCTGCCCCGCAGCTCCACCTGGCGGTGGGGATATTTGCGGGCGGTAAAATAACGCTTACCGGCCTTGGCCTGCAGGAGCTGGCCGCTGGCGCAGAGCCTGTCCACTGCCCTTTTCACGGCCGGGATGGCCAGCAGGGGCTCATCGCCATGCAGGGGTGACTCGGCCGCCGCGCAGATCAAGTGCCGGGCAGAAATCTCCCCATTGTCCGGATTAAGGACGGCTGCCTCCACCTCTCTCCGAAAAAACTCCTGGGGATTCTTAATAAAATACTGGTCCAGGGCGTCCTCCTGGCCCACCAGGATAATCAGACTCTCCTGCTGCCTCCTCCCCACCCGGCCGCCACGCTGCCAGGTGGACATGATGGAACCGGGATAGCCCACCAGGATACAGATATCCAGGGAACCGATATCAATGCCGAGCTCCAGGGCCGAGGTGGTCACCACCCCGTACAGCTCGCCACTGGCAAGCTTATGCTCAATGTCACGGCGCTCTTCGGCCAGAAAGCCGGCCCTATAGGCCGTAAGTTTGTCTTTAAGATCCCCCAGCCTGTCGCCGGTCCACAGGGCAACAAGCTCGGTGATCTTACGCGACTGGGTGTAGACGATGGTGCGCAGGCCGCGCTTCAAGGCCGCCTCCAGCATCTGGCTGGCGGCCCATGCCGCCCCATCCCAGGGATCAAAAAAGACAAAATGACGGGGGGCCTGGGGCGCGCCGCTCTGGGTAATCACCTGGGGCCTGCGACCGATGAGGCGTTCACCAAGCCCTTGCGGATTGCCAACGGTGGCCGAAAAGAGCAGGACTTGGGGTTTACTGCCATAGAGGGCGCAGATGCGCAGCAGACGTCGGAGCACCCAGGCCATATGGGAGCCAAAAACGCCACGGTAGGAGTGGACCTCATCAATGACCACATGGGTCAGATTGCTGAAAAATTCGGCCCATTTCTCATGGTAACCCAGGAAGGAGAGGTGGAGCATCTCCGGGTTGGAGATGATGATATTGGCCGGATCTTCACGCAGCTTCTTGCGGCGATAGCTGGAGGTATCGCCGTCACAGACCGCGGCCGTAAAGCGTTTATCATCGGGAAGCTGGGCGGCCATGATCTCCAGACGCCGGAGCTGGTCCTGGGCCAGGGCCTTGAGGGGGAAGAGGTAGAGGGCCCGGCTTTGCGGCGCAGCCATGATACCTTCAAGCACCGGCATATTATAGATCAAGCTCTTGCCGCTGGCCGTGGGCGTGGCCACCAGCACATCCTCGCCCTGACGGATGAGATCCATGGCCCGGGCCTGGTGGCTATACAACCTGGCCGCCCCTTCCTGGGCCATGATATCCACAAGCTCACCAGGCAGGGGCCGGACCAGCTCACCGCACACCTCCTCCTGGCCGGCCAGGAACTCATGGTGCACCACCTGGGGCCCGAAACGCTCGGAATCTTTGAGGGCGGCCAGATACTCGGCAACACTATGGGGGGAGGGCTGGGACATTATTATTTTTTCTGGAAGAAGACTGCTATGTAAGACATCCTTATGATGTATAATTGATATGTTACACATGGGGTTTTATGGGACGAAAAAAAGTTTCGTAAGGTCTCCCCCTTCATAAATTCATCCGCCCAAAAGGTCAACATACCATGAAAGCAGCAGAGCTCTTTGTCAAATGTCTGGAAAATGAAAGGGTGGAATATATCTTCGGGGTGCCGGGGGAGGAGAATGCCCATTTCATGATCGCCCTGGAGGATTCCCCCATCCAGTTCATAGTCTGCCGTCACGAGCAGGGCGCCGCCTTTATCGCCGATGCCTATGGGCGTCTCACCGGTCGGCCCGGCGTCTGCCTGGGCACATTGGGGCCGGGTGCCACCAATCTGGTCACCGGCGTGGCCGATGCCAATATGGACCGGGC
>JAUVQZ010000233.1 GCA_030597865.1 Pseudomonadota bacterium
GGGCAGCTATCCCTGTACCCTGGCGAAGAAGACCTTTGCCGCCCAGGCCTATGGTGAAAAGGATATTGATGAGCGCCATCGCCACCGTTTTGAGTTCAATCCCGAATTTCGTGACGACCTGGAAAAGGCCGGTCTTGTTATCAGCGGCACCTCCCCTGATAATAACCTGGTGGAGATTGTTGAAGTCAAGGATCACCCCTGGTTTCTGGCCTGTCAGTTTCATCCGGAATTTAAGTCAAAACCCATGGCGCCCCACCCCCTGTTTCGTGAATTCGTCAAGGCATCATTGAAACAAGTCACAAAATAAGATGCCAAATGACGGCATGAAAAAATAGAAACCACAGAGGCACAGAGCGGAAACACTCTGTGCCTCTGTGGTTTCATGGCAAGGAAAAAAAGAGTTGATTATGGAAGTTACCATTGCTGAAAAAATAAAGATTGGGCCGGGCAACCCCCTGGTCCTGATCGGTGGTCCCTGCGTTATTGAGAGTGAGGAGATAATTCGCGAGACCGTGGCAGGTCTCAAGGAGATCACCAGCCGACTGGGTATCCCCTACGTGTTCAAGGCCTCCTTTGATAAGGCCAATCGCACCTCGCTCTCCTCCTACCGGGGGCCGGGTTTGCGGGATGGTCTGGATCTCCTGGGCCGGATCAAGGAGGAGTTTGGGGTGCCGGTGATCTCTGATATCCATGAGCCGTCCCAGGCCGCGGAGGCGGCCAAGGTCCTTGATATTATCCAGATCCCCGCCTTCCTGTGCCGCCAGACCGATCTCCTGGTGGCAGCGGCCCAAACAGGCAGGCCCCTCAGCATCAAGAAGGGCCAGTTTCTGTCGCCCTGGGACATGGAAAATGTGGTCAACAAGGTGCGGGACAGCGGTAATGGTCAGATCATGCTCACCGAGCGCGGCATCATGTATGGCTATAATAATCTGGTGGTGGACATGCGTGCCCTGCCCGTGATGCGCTCCCTGGACTGTCCGGTTATCTATGACGCCACCCATTCGGTGCAGTTGCCCGGTGGCGCGGGGGGAAGTTCCGGCGGCCAGCGTCAGTTCATCCCGCCCCTCACCCGGGCCGCTGTGGCTGCCGGGATTGACGGACTCTTCATGGAGATCCATCCCGATCCGGACAAGGCCCTGTGCGACGGTCCCAACTCCATGCCCCTTGCCGAGGTGGAGGAGCTTTTAAAGAAGCTCGTCCAGATTCATGAGGTGGTGCATGGATGAGTCGTGTCCCACCCCCATTAACGGGGCCTATCCCGGCGACTGTGAGTTTACCCAGGCCCTGCTCAAAAAGGCGGCGGCTCGCACCGCATCAAGCCGGGGCTATGCCTGGAAGAACAGCCTGGCCAAGGCCAAGAAGGTAAAGCTTCTTCTCCTTGATGTGGATGGCGTACTCACCGACGGTTCCATCACCTATAGCGATGAGGGTATCGAACTCAAGACCTTTAACGCCAAGGACGGTTTTGGCCTCAACCTGCTACGCAAGGACGGGGTGGAGGTGGGGATCATCACGGCCCGCAGCTCCAAGGCCCTGATCAGGCGCTGCCAGGACCTGAAGATTGACCGTCTCTACCAGGGCCGGCGCAATAAGGTGGAAGCCTTCCAGGAGATTATTGGTGAGCTTGGTCTGGGGGCTGATGAGGTTGGCTATATGGGTGACGACTGGCTGGATCTGCCGCTCCTTGCCAAGGTGGGATTTGCCGCCACCGTGGCCGACGCTGTGGGGGAGATCAAGGAGGTGGTTGATTTCAGCTCCCGCTTTAACGGCGGTCAGGGCGGTGTGCGTGAGGTCTGCGATCTCATTGTTGAGGCCAAGGGAATGTATCAAGAACTCCTTCATGGCTATCTGGGGCGTTCCTAGTATGAATTTTTCCCGCAACAAGGTGTGGGTTTTGCCGCTGCTGGTTCTGGTGGCCTATCCCCTCTGGCAGCCGACGGTGGCCCGCTTTCTTGCCCCCCGCGACAGTACAGTCGTCTTTTCCCAAAAGACGGCGAATGGGGATGGCCGCAATCTCCACCTTTACGGAATTACCATGTCGCAGAGCAGCGGTGATAAGCTGGAAATGGTGCTCAAGGCCGATTCCGTGGCCACGGGAGATTCCAGCGGCACCGAATATTTTTTCAAAAACATCGATTGCCAGCTCTATGATGACCAGGGTCTGCCCACCCAGGTCAAGGGCGGCGAGGCCCTTTTGGCCACTGATAAGAATATCATCACCATTATCGAGGATGTGGTGGTGGTGAGTAGCGATGGCAAATCAGAGATCAAAACGGATGCCCTTCGCTATTTCACCCAGTATAAGGTCGCCAAAACAGCCACCCCGGTGCTCATCAAGACTGAGGGGGCAGACATCTCCGGCAACTCCATGATGTACAACGTGCGCACCGGCGCCTTCCGGGTTGGTGGCGGTGTTGTTTTTGAGATGTGATGGGCTGAGAAGGCAGAATTTGAGAATTCAGAAGTGGGGGGGAGGGCTAGACGGTGCCCTGTACAGGCTATGGATATCGCCTAAATCAAAAAAACAGAATGCATACTGTAATTAAAATTCCACCTTCTTATTTCTCAAATTCTGAATTCTCAAATTCTTACCTCAGGTCCAGCAATTCGGCACCGTTACGTCCCAGGATTTTTGCCGTCAAATCATCCCCCAGCTCCAAATCCAGCAGAAGTTCCTTGACTCCGCCCTGGTCGGCCCAGGGTGAATCAGAGCCAAAGAGCAGGCGGTCAGGCCGGTGTTCGCTGAGGATGCGGATGGCCTGTTCTCTTTCCAGAAATTCCAGGGCAAAGGCGATATCGAGGTAGAGATCCTCGCCCACCAGAAACTCTTCCACCCCATGCCATTGTTGCCAGGAGCCGAGATGGGCCGCCACCAGCTTGAGATGGGGGATGTCGGTGATCAGTTTTTTAATCTTGGCCGGATCAGCCCGCTCCTCCTTGGCAAAGCCGATATCATAACCGCTATGTAAGATGACAATGAGTCCCTGGTCGGCGACCTGCTCAAACAGGGTGCGCACTCTTTTTTCATCCAGATAAAAATCCTGGTAATAGGGGTGGAGCTTAATGCCCAGAAGGCCGGCCTCCTTTATTTTCATGATCTCGCCACTGAGATCATCCGAGTCAGGGTGGAGTGAGACAAAGGGGATGAGACGCTGGGAGCGGAAGGTGAGGGACCAGTCAAAGATCGACGAGAATTGGCTGGGCTTGGTGGCAATGGAGCAGACCACCGAGGCCTCGATGCCGACCCGGTCCATGGAAGCCAGTAAGCCGGCAGCCGTGCCATCCGAGGCTGGGCTGACATTGCCGACCTGGGCCAGGGCGGCAATGGTGGATGGTGCCAGGTGGTCTGGGAAGATATGGGTGTGAAAATCAATGCAGTGCATAAAAAATGGCAGGTTGTCGATGGTGATGATCAGCCGCAGGGCGGGGTGAAGGAGGTGCTGGGAAATTGCTCTTTCTGGTGGCTGATTTCCTCGCAGATACGGACCCCCATCTTCAGATGTTCGTTGGTGTAGGTGGTGAAGATGTCCTGGGCGCTGCTCTTGCTCTTTATGCCGCCCTTGCGCAAGGGCAGGTCGGAGACAAGCATCAGGGCGCCGGTGGGCACGCTGAGGGCGTAACCCACGGAAAAGAGGGTGGCGATCTCCATATCAACGGCGATAATCCGGTGTTTGAAGATATACTCGATGAACTCCTCGTCAAACTCCCACATCCGGTAATCAGTGGTCAGCATAATGCCGGACCGGGGGCGTTTTTCGGTGGAATTTAGAAACACCAGTTCAGCAATACGGTTGACGTCGACACACGGGATGGCCGGCACGTTCTGGGGCAGGTAAAGACGGCTGGTGCCCACATCACCGAA
>JAUVQZ010000159.1 GCA_030597865.1 Pseudomonadota bacterium
ATGCGGACATGGCATTAAAGGAGTTGGCAAGATCGCCGAATTCATCCTTTAACCCCAGCACCCGATAATCAAGGTCTCCCTGCTCGATCTTCTCTGTTGCGGCCAACAAGCTCTGCAGGGGACTGGTAAAGCTGCGAATCAGCATAAAGGCCGTCAAGATAACAACAATCAGGCCACTGCAGGTGATGGTATAGAGCAACCACTTGCTCTTCACGGCCAGTGAACGGACAACATTGGTCTCCCTGGCCAACTGTTTGGATGATTTTATAAAAAGATCCTGGGCCAGGCCATAGAGCTCCTGGCCCAGGGCAAAGGCCTGAACATCCATGGTTTGGTGGCCAGGATCATCGGGACGGCTAAATACCTCTGCCATGGCATCCTGAAAGGCCGCCCCCTTTTGAGAAAAGACAGCGACCTTTCCGGCCACGGGCTGGGGATGATGGCAGGTTGTACAGGAGGCCGTGGCTTGGCCAAGGATGGCGATCCGCTCCTGCATCCCGTTGCTCCCCACATCACCATAGGTGTGATGGAGAATCCCGTCATGCTGAACCTTCTTAATCGCCATGAGTACCCTGGTGCATTTACGGTCCTTCTCGTAACGCACCACCAGATCATCAAGGCTGCTGATTGCCTGCTCAATACTGAAGATAACAAAGGTTGTGCCGGAAACAAGAACCAGGACAATGAAGGCCAGGAGGGTGAGAAAACGTTTTTTCATAAGAGCCAAACACCTATCATTCTGCCCAGGATGGGCCCTGGGCAGAAAATTTACCGTCCCGTGCCAAGAATACCTGAAAAAGGCCCGGGCAAAATGCCAAAAAAAAGAATCCGCGTCCCTAAAATTTCTCCCAAGGCCACAAAAAAACAGGGGGGATTATTCCATAGGTAACTCAAGATAATAGAAGAGGCAACCGGCACCCCCTCGGTTTCAGACGTCCGTGTCCTCAGATAACAGGGGGCTACCAGGTGGCCTGGATACGCGTCTTGGTGCCATTGCCACTAAATTCCGGCCCACCAGTGACCACCCACAGACAGCGGCACACCATACCGTTGCGGCATTTAGCCGCACCTGACAAGGTGGCCTGCTCCTTGATTTTAGGGAGGCCTAAAAGAGGCATCCATCAGTAAACAGCTGTTAACTCCGCTAAAAAAATTTCCAGGCCTCTTTTTTTAGCGGAGAGAAAATATTGCCGCACACCGACAATTTAGCTTTTAACTAAATTGATTAAAAACGATTGAAAAAATCAGGAAGCGGGCTATCATCATATATTGATGCTTACCACTGGGTTTCAGTTCGTTTCAGTCATTTCTTTCTAGAATGGCTCTTTGGTAATAATGTTAATGGCTTACAGTTGTCAGCCAGGGCCTCGCCCCTGTCGGACCAGGAGGGTTCTCTGCTACGAGTTTTTTGGTTCCACAAACCGTGGGATAAACGCAGACCTTGACCGTAAACCGGCAGGCGATAACCCCCACCGTTAAGCCGCTAAAAAAGGCAGGGAAACTACCCGGCACCACAATGCCGGTCCATTCTGACTGAAACCCCGTGGTAATCAAATAAAAAAGGGGTGCATGGGTAAAAAAAGCTTTGCAGACAAAGATAATCTCCCCCCCATGGGAAAAATTAATCCCTTCCACTCCCCAAAAAAACCCAAGGTATCATTTTGAAAAAAGAGCATATAGAGTCCATTGCCGCCATGCTGAAAACCATGTCCCATCCCATTCGGCTGAAGATCCTCTGCCTCCTTCAGGATCAGGAGATGACCGTTGGTGACATCCGGGAAGAGGTAAAGACCACCAACGCCAATGTTTCCCAGCACCTCTCCATCCTGCGCAACCAGGGGATCATTGGCTACCGGAAAGACGCCAATTTTATCTACAACCGGATCAATGATGCCCGCGTCCTGGAGTTGATGCAGACCATGCGCAGACTCTACTGCCAGGACACCCCTGAATAACACCGCAAACACACCGGGTTTGTCATAACAGCAGAGACGTTTTTGACAACCGGCACTCAAGGTCACCTCTGGGGGGTGCGTGTCCTCGTGCTTGATACTTAACGACCTTTCCGGCCTGGCCGGTTACAGGAAAAAGATCATGAAACTTGGCAGTAGACTCATCCAGACATCCATCTTACGACCCAAATTAATAACCACCATCATGGTGGTTATTACCCTCGCCCTTGGCGCCCTCATCACCAAGGTCCATGTCGATACCGACCCGGAGAATATGCTCTCCGAGCATGAGGCGGTTCGACTCTTTCACACAGCCACCAAAAAAGAATTTTCCCTATACGACGTTGTCGTACTCGGTGTTGTCAACGAGACCCATGGGGACGGGGTCTTCAACCCTGAGACCCTGACCAACATCTTTGACCTCACTGAGTTTGCCGCAACACTCTTCGACCCCAAGAACCCCGGCTACAGGGTGGTTGCCCAGAACATCATCGCCCCCTCCACTGTTGACGCCATTACCCAAGCTGGCCTGGGACAGGTCAGCTTTGACTGGCTGATGGCCCAACCGCCCACCAACCAGGAAGAGGCGCTGCGCATCCGCGACCTGGCCATGGACAACCCCCTTCTCAAGGGCACCCTGGTCTCTGAGGATGGCAAGGCCATTGGCATCTACCTGCCCATCACCTCGAAAAAATTCGCCCATACCCTGAGCCAGCAGCTCAAGGAGAAAATCGCCACCTTGGGCGCCAACGGCGATAAATTCTTTATCACCGGCCTGCCAGTGGCGGAAGACACCTTTGGTAAGGAGATGTTCATCCAGATGGCCATTTCCGCGCCCCTGGCCATGGTCGCCATCTTCTTCCTCATGCTCTATTTCTTTAAGCAGTTCAGACTGGTCATCTCACCGATGATCGTTGCCATGGTCGCGGTGATTTCCACCATGGGCCTGCTCATTGGCACGGGCAACACCCTGCACATCATGAGCTCGATGATCCCCATCTTTCTCATGCCCATTGCCGTGGTTGACTCCATCCATATCATGAGTGAGTTTTTTGACGAATACCAGAAGAGAGGGGACCGCAGAAAGACCATTGAGCACGTTGTTGACCATCTCTTCAGGCCCATGCTCTACACCTCGCTCACCTCGGCTGCCGGCTTTGCCTCCCTGGCCCTGACCCCTATTCCGCCGGTCCAGGCATTTGGTATTTTCGTGGCCATTGGCATCATGATCGCCTGGCTCACCACCATTATCTTCATCCCGGCCTTTATCATGATGATGCCGGAATCAAGCCTGAAAAATTTTGGCGTTAAAGCTGATGTTGACACCGGCCGACATAATACTGCCATGGCCCGTAGCCTCGAGAGCATGGGCCGTTTTGTCTACAGATGGCCGAGGCTTATCATTGGCCTTACCATGCTGATCACCCTTTTTTCCTTTTACGGGATAACTAAAATCCAGGTGAACGACAACCCGGTGAAATGGTTCACCAAGAACCACGAGATCAGGGTGGCAGACAGGATCCTTAATGATCATTTCCGCGGCACCTACGAGGCCTACCTGATCCTGGAATCAAAACCTGAAGAGCTTACCCCGCTCCAGGCCGAAAATGAACTGGCCAACATGTTCAAGGGGCTGGCCGCCGATGAGACCAGCAAGGCGGTGGTGGCCAAGGCCCTGGCGATCCTGACGAGAACATCCCAGGAAAGCTCAACCGCAACCATGCTCTCCCTGCTTGAATCAAACCTGATGGATAGCCAAGACAGGGCCGATGACCTGTCCTACGACATCTGGGCCGATATTGTCGCCCAGGTCGACACCTTCCGCAACCGGGGCCAGATTTTCAAACGGCCCGACATGCTGGCCTATATCGAAGGTCTCCAGGAGCACCTGCTCACCATCGGCGTGGTGGGCAAGACCAGTTCCATCACCGATGTGGTGAAAAAGGTTCACAAGGAGCTCTTTGAGTCAAACCCCGATCACTACACCATCCCTGACAGCGTCGGGGCAGTGGCCCAATGCCTGATCTCCTTTCAAAACAGCCATAAACCAGATGACCTCTACCATCTGGTCACCCCGGACTACCAGAAGGCAAATATCTGGGTTCAGCTCCAAAATGGTGACAACAGGGTCATGGAGTCCGTGGTTAAAGAAACCAAGATATATATGATGGGCCATCCACCACCAGTGAACATCGACCATAAGTGGGCCGGTCTCACCTACCTCAATGTGGTATGGCAGGAGAAGATGGTCTCCGGCATGCGGGACGCCTTTTTATCGAGCTTTGTCATCGTCTTTATCATGATGGCGATTCTTTTTCGCTCCCCCACCTGGGGACTGCTGGCCATGATCCCTCTGACCATGACCATTGCCTGGATCTACGGCATCATCGGCTTTATCGGCAAGGATTATGATATGCCGGTGGCGGTGCTGTCATCCCTCACCCTGGGCCTGGCCGTGGATTTTGCCATCCATTTCCTGGAGCGCTCCCGCGCCACCTATAACGAAACCGGATCCTGGGCAAAGGCCATTATTATCATGTTCGAGGAACCATCCCGGGCCATCAGCCGCAATGTCATTGTCATTGCCATCGGCTTTACCCCCCTGCTTCTGGCCCCTCTGATTCCCTATAGGACCGTGGGCGTCTTCCTGGCCTCCATCATGGCCATCTCCGGCCTGGCAACCATGCTGATCCTGCCCGCCCTTATCACCATCCTGCAGGGCTGGCTCTTTCGCAAGACTCACCCGTAACCATCGTTTTTCCGAGGATATCCCATGCCAAGACAGCATCTGTTTTCCATCCTGCTCCTCACCGTGCTGATGGCCGCCCCTGCATTAGCGGCGCCCCCCATCGACGAGATCATCAGCAGGGCCAACAATGTCTCCTATTATGGCGGCGATGATGGCCGCGCCGAGGTGGCCATGACCATCACCGACAAACAGGGCCGCACCCGGCAGCGCCTCTTCACCATCCTTCGCAAGGATGATGGCCAGGACGGCGGCAACCAGCTCTACTTCGTCTATTTTAAACGGCCCAGCGATGTCCGCAAAACCACCTTTCTGGTCCATAAACATATCGAACGTGACGATGATCGCTGGATGTATCTGCCCAGCCTCGACCTGGTCAAGCGTATTGCCGCCTCTGACAAACGCACCAGCTTCATGGGCTCCCATTTTTTCTATGAGGATGTCTCTGGCCGCCACATGCATGCCGACCACCATGAACTGCTCCTGGAGGATGACACCTACTACGTTATCAAAAATACCCCTAAGGATCTGGCCAGCGTTGAATTTACCTCCTTCACGGTCTGGATCGACAAGAAAACCTACCTGCCCATGAGGGCCGAGTATGTTGACAGGTCCGGCACCATCTACCGCACCATGGAGGTCCTCGGGGTGGAGTCCATCCAGGGCTACACCACGGTGACCAAGTCGCGGATTAGCGACCTGGGCACCGGGGGCAACACGGTCACAGAATTTCGCAAGATCAAATACAATCTCAACATGGACGACAACCTCTTCACCGAACGCTATCTCCGGCGTCCCCCCAAAGAGGCGCGCCGGTAGGCATGGTGATCCCATGAACAATGTCCTCCTGGCCATACTGTCTTTGCTCCTCGCCGCCATGCCAGCCCAGGCCAGCATGACACAGCTCCAAGACAACCTCTACGACACCTACGGGATTGACCTGGCCGGATTCATTGAGGTCCGGGGCGGCCTGCGCACCCAGAATGACGACTACGCCGATGATGCCTCCCTTGCCGAGGCCCGCCTGCAGCTCGACCTTAGCAAGGATTTGGGCTGGGGCGTAATCAAGGCCAAGGGTGACCTCCTTGCCGATGGTGTGGTTGACCAGGTCACCGGCAGGATGCGCGAGCTCAACCTGCTCTTCTCACCCCTGGACAATATGGACATGAAGTTAGGCCGCCAGGTTCTGACCTGGGGCACCGGCGACCTGCTCTTTATCAACGATCTCTTTGCCAAGGACTGGCAATCGTTTTTCATCGGCCGTGATGACGAATATCTCAAGGCACCGAGCAATGCTGTCAAGACCAGCCTCTTTTTTGGATTGATCAACATCGATCTGGTCTATATTCCTGTCTTTGAGGGCTCGGCACATATAAGCGGCGAACGGCTCTCCTACTGGAATGGTGTGCTGGGCAGAACCGCTGGCGAGGATTATATCTTTGACCTGGAGGAACGTAATAATGCCGGTGGCCATAGCGAATATGCCGTTCGCCTATCGCGCAACATCTCCTCCATGGAGCTGGCCCTCTATGGCTATAACGGCTTCTGGCAGACACCTGAGGGTATGACCCCCCTGCCCGACATGAAGCTGCGCTATCCGCGCCTGCAGTCCTATGGCGCCTCCCTGCGCGCCCCGCTGTTGGGCGGCATCAGCAATGTTGAAACCGGCTATTATCACTCCAGCCAATCGGATAATGGCAGTGATCCACTCACCAGAAACAGCGAGTACCGCCTGCTGCTCGGCTTTGAGCGGGAAATCGGCCATAATTTCACGGCCGCCGGTCAATATTATCTGGAATGGATGATGGATTATGACGCCTACGAGGATACGCTGCCGCCCGGAACCCCTGCCAAGGACGAGTATCGCAGCCTGCTGACCCTGCGCCTCACCAAGTTACTGATGAACCAGAACCTGATCCTCTCCCTGTTCACCTACTACTCTCCCACGGACAAGGATTTTTATCTCAGGCCC
>JAUVQZ010000168.1 GCA_030597865.1 Pseudomonadota bacterium
GCCGAGATGCTGGGCATCATGCCCCTGACAGATGCAATCACCCTTCATAATTATGTGGGTTTTGTGGTGATCGCCGATTATTTCATCTGGCTGGGCTATTATCTTGGCACCGGCAAGATTAAGATTTATTTCCCAGACCTGCGCACCTTTGTACCTGATGCCATCAGGCAGGCGAAGTACTATGGTTTTGGTATCTTCAAGGGGGATCCAAATCCCCACACAATGACCCCTGACAATAAATTTAATGCCATGCAGCAAAAGGCCTATTTGGGGTTGATGTTCATGCTGCTGCCAGCCCAGATGATCTCAGGCGTGTTCCTGTGGCGGGTCAAGGGCTATGCCGATTATGTTAATTTTTTGGGCGGCATCAAGATTATTGACACTATCCATGTCATCCTCTTTTTCTTCTTCGCCTCCTTCCTCATTGCCCATTGCTATCTTGCAACATTGGGCCACACCCCGTTTGCCCATTTTAAGGCGATGTTCACCGGCTATGAGGAGCATCATTAATTTTTTTAACTAAAGGCAACCGAACAGCAAGAAAAAGGGGAGTTGACCACAGGGTCGGTTAACTCCCCTTTTTCATGGGTTATTGCAATACCATTAAGAAGTGGAAATATATGACATATCGACAGCTTAGCTAGCCTCCCCCACTTTTTTTGCCTAACAAGGAGGTCTCTACCACTTTGTGGCACTTGATTATTTGTTATGCCACCTTAAATTCTTAAAGAAGAAGAGAGTTTTATGGTCAAAGATAAAGCCAAACCAGTCGACAGACTGGCACGGAAAGCCACGGATCTTTAAATGAGATAGCCGGGTTGCCTTGGAAAAAGGTGACCCGGTTTTTTTGTGGAAATTGAAAAAAAGGAGGTGAGGTCTATTCCGAAAGATTGAACAGGAGGTTCAATGATTGAGGAGCAGTAGAGAGCGATGTGAAAAATCAAAAATCAGAAGGAGGGGCGGCCATGAAGAACACAATTTGTCTTATTGCAGGCGTGATGCTAGTCACCTTGGCAGTGGGATTTTCTGCGAGCACAGCAATGGCGGGAGAGCAGATGCCCCCAGATCAGTATACTAAGGTGCTGCTGGATAATGACCAGGTGCGAGTACTTGAAGCTATCCGCCCCCCTGGCACGAAAGTGCCTATGCATACCCATCCAACTATGATTGCCTACTACTTTAGCCCTTGCAAAATAAAACACACCTTCCCAGATGGTAGGGTGAAGGTGAAGGAGGCCCAGGTTGGCAAGGCACTTTGGAAACCTAATGGATTGACCCATGCCATTGAGATACTGGGAGACAAAGATCAACATGTTCTGGTAATCGAATTGAAGGCAAAGTGAGCGAAGGGAATTACCTATGTATAAAAAAGGCAGGGGCATTAATTGTCCTCTGCCTTTTTTAATTGTCAGAGCAAATCCACATATGATGGCAGGCCGCTATTTCTTTTTACCCACGGGAAACTCGATCTGGCACTTCTTCATCTTACGCCACAGGGTGGTCTTTTCGATGCCGAGATGGGCTGCCGTCTTACCCCTGTTGCCGTCAAATTTCTGGAGGGCAGCCAGGATGGTGCCGGCCTCGGCGTTGGAGAGAGGGGTGGCTGCTTCACTGGCCATACCCATTAAGGGCTGGTCATGGAGGGGTTCGGTGAGGCCCTCGGGCAGGCAGTCCACATTGATGGTGCCTCCATGGCAGAGGACAAAGGTATATTCGATGATATTTTCAAGCTCTCTGATATTTCCAGGAAAATCATGGCGCATGAGAATGCTTATCACCTCCGGGGAGGCAGAATCGATGTTCTTCTGCTTAAGGTTATTGAATTTATGAATAAAATGATCAACCAGGATGGGAATATCCTCCCTCCTTTCCGCCAGGGGGGGCAGGTTGATCTTAACGACATTGAGCCGGAAGTAGAGATCCTCCCGAAAGACGCCCTCCTCCACCAGTTTTTGGAGATTTTTATTGGTGGCGGCAAGGACCCGGACATCGGCCTTCACCGTGGCAGTGCCGCCCAGTGGTTCGTACTCCCTCTCCTGGAGGACACGCAGCAGTTTAAGCTGCAGGGCCGGGGAAATATCACCAATCTCATCCAGGAAAATAGTACCCCCTTCGGCCATGGCAAAACGACCGGGCTTATCTGCCTTGGCACCGGTAAAAGCACCCTTCTTATAGCCAAAGAGCTCTGACTCTAGGAGGGTGTCGGGCAGGGCCGCGCAGTTTAAGGCCACATACTTGCCCGGCCTTTCGGTCAGGGCATGGATGGCCTTGGCAAAAAGCTCCTTGCCGGAACCGCTGGGGCCCTCGATGAGCACTGTACTGTCGCTTTTGGCAATATTGGGCAGGATGGCAAAGATATTCATTATCCTGTGGTTCTTGCTGATGATGTCCTGAAAGCCGTACTTCTCGGTGATCTCCTTGCGCAGCTCCTCCATGGCAGAGCAGTCACGGAAGGTCTCGACGCCGCCCAGGGCAATACCATTATCGTCACGCAGGGCAGAGGTGGTAATATTAATGGGGATCAGCTGGCCGTCCCTATTGGTGATGGTGACCTTGAGGTTGGTGGTCTCTTCACCTGTTTCTATGGATTGTTTGAGGGCGCAGCTGTCCTTGCAGATATTGGCCTTAAAGACATCATGGCATTTCATGCCGATGGCATCCTGCCTCCTAAAGCCGGTGATCCGTTCGGCGGCCAGGTTGAATGAGGTGATGAGCCAGTCGTTATCCACCGTAAAGGCGCCGTCACCGATGGAGTTGAGGATGCAGTCGCTCAGGGAAAGCTCCTTGCGCAGCCCATCAATGGTGGATGTATCGCGAAATGTCTCCACACCGCCGACAACCTCCCCCTCCTCATTACGCAGGACACAGGTGCTGACCCGAATGGGCACCTTGTCTGCCTCGATATCCTCAATGGTGACCTTGATATCGTGGAGATCCAGACCTGTTTCCATGGATTTTTTCAAGGCGCAGGATGATTTGCAGATATCGGCCTTAAAGACATCGTAGCATTTCATGCCTATGGCCTCAGACCTGTGCACACCGGTGATATCTTCAGCCGCCTTGTTAAAGGAGGTGATGCACCAGTCATGGTCCACGGAAAAGGCGCCATCGGCAATGGAGTCAAGGATACTGTCGCTGAGGGAAATATCATGGCGCAGCTTTTCAAGGGCTGAGATGTCGCGGAAGGTCTCGACACCGCCGATCACCTCGAAATTTTCGGTCCGCAACACCGAGGTGGTAACCATGATGGGGATCCTGTCCCCCTCGATATCCTGAATAGTCACCTTGAGGTTGGTGACGTCGTGGCCTGTTTTAATAGATTGCTTCAGGGCGCAGGAGGTCATGCAGATGTCGGCCTTGAAGATCTCATAGCATTTTTTTCCGATGGCATCGCTGCGATGGATGCCGGTTATCTCTTCAGCCGCCTTGTTAAAGGAGGTGATGCACCAATCATGGTCCACGGAAAAGGCGCCGTCGGCAATGGACTCCAGGATGGAGTCACTGAGGCTGTTGTGGCATTGATCCGGGGTCAACTCTGTCGTTTCGTGAAAGGTCTCAACCCCACCGGAGAACGCGCCATCCTTGTCAAAAAGCGCCTTGGTGTAGGCCATAACCGGGACCTCAAGGCCCTGCCCCGTTTTCATGGCAATATTATGGCTGACAATCTTTTCGCCGAGCCTGGTGGACTGCTTGAGGGCGCAGGATGATTTACAGATATTGGTCTGGAAAATGTCATAGCATTTTTTCCCCACCACATCCCAGCGTTTAATACCGGTTATGCTCTCTGCCGCCCGGTTAAAGGAGGTGATGTTAAACTCTTTATCCACGGTAAAGGCGGGATCAGCTATGGAGTTGAGGGAGGTGATATTGAACTGGGTCTCGGACTCTCTGTCGGTGGCTTTCATGGGATCCTTCAGGGAAAAGGAGGAAAGAACGGGAACGAAAGTATTACGCTATTTAATTAAACACCGGCGGCTGGGCCGGGTCAAGGTAAACCTCTGCCCGCTTCACCATGCCGTGCTTGCAGTTTTGCAATACACGTTACTGCAGGCAATTGCACTTGCGCAAGCTTAAGGGGCCGCGATTATGACAACAACAGCGCAACAGGCTGCAATTAAAAGGAATAATAGTTTATGCGGATCCTGGCGCATAATATGCAACGAAAAGGGGTATCCCATGTATCAAAAACATGGAATTGCCGATGCAGCGGCACGGATGGTGAGAATATGGCCGCCCCCAAGGGATGATCAAGGGGCCTGGCCCACAGGTTGTTTTTCACATTTTGTCAGGAGTTCAAACAGATGAAAATTGTTATTTCCAGTACAGGACCCACCCTTAAGGCAGATGTAGACCCCCGCTTTGGCCGGGCACCGTTCCTGATTATGTATGAGACTGATACAGGGGAAGTGATCGAAGCCATTGACAATGCCGGGGGCCAGGATGCTAGCCAGGGCGCCGGGATCAGTGTGGCAGGATTAATGGCCCAAAAGGGGGTCAAGGTCATCTTAACGGGTCGAGTTGGCCCCAAGGCCATGGCAGTTGTCGACAGGGCAGGAATCAAGGTGGTTGCCGATGCCAGGGGCACGGTGGAGGAGGTCATTAATGACTTTTCTGCCAGCCCTAAAGGGCCTGCCCCTATGGACAAAGGCCGGCCCCAGGGCGCGGTTGCCGGGGCCGGTTGCCAAACCAGAAACAGGGGCCAGGGGAAATGTCATGGTGGCAGGGGTATGGGACGTGGCCCTGGAAGATAAAGGGCGGAGGTAAGGATATGCAGATAGCTGTTGCCAGTGGTAAGGGAGGTACGGGCAAGACCACGGTGTCCACCAGCCTGGCCCAATGTGCCGAGGGCGCGGTGCAGTTTCTTGACTGTGACGTGGAAGAGCCCAATGGTCATATATTCCTCAAGCCCGTGTTAACGGAGAGTCTCCAGCACACGGTCACCATCCCCAGCATCTTGACCGATCAATGTACTTACTGTGGCAAGTGCCGAAATATCTGCCGCTTTAACGCCATTACCATGTTTGGTCAGACCATTATGTCCTTTTCAGAGCTCTGCCATTCCTGCCTCGGCTGTTTTCTGGTCTGCGAGGAAAATGCCATAGTCCGTGATTCCCGCGAAATCGGCGTCCTGGAGAGGGGCTGGTCCGGAGATATAGACTTTGTCCAGGGCCGTATCCGGGTGGGGGAGGCAATGGCAGTGCCCCTTATCAAAGAGGTCAAGAAGAAGGCGCATAAGGAGGGTCTGGTAATCATTGATGCGCCCCCCGGCACCTCATGTCCCTTTGTGGAGACGGTCTCTGATGCTGATTTTGTCCTCCTGGTCACAGAACCCACCCCCTTTGGTCTCCATGACCTGAAGCTTGCTGTCCAGGTGCTCAGAGGTTTTGCCAAGCCGTGCGGGGTGCTCATCAACCGTGCCGACCTCGGCGATGATCGGCTGGAAAGATGGTGCAAAGTGGAAAATATCCCGATCATGCTAAAAATCCCCTTTGAGCGCTCCATTGCCGAAGGCTATGCCCACGGCAATACCCTGGTGGAAAGCCAGCCAGCCCTGCGTCAACCCCTGGTAAATCTATTACGGGAGATCAGCCAATGAAAGAGCTTGTCGTTTTAAGCGGAAAAGGCGGCACCGGCAAAACCACCCTGCTTGGCTCCCTGGCCTGCCTTGCCGAAAACAAGGTGCTGGCCGACTGTGATGTGGATGCAGCTGACCTCCACCTGCTGCTTGCCCCAGAACATCGCTGCGAAGAGGAGTTTCGGTCCGGGGTCAAGGCGCGGGTGGTGGCAGCAAAATGCACAGGCTGCGGGACATGCCATGACCTGTGCCAGTTTGAGGCCATCGATCTAGCAACATGCGCCACAGTTGACACCCTGGCCTGTGAGGGCTGCGGCGTCTGCGCCTATTTCTGCCCGGAACAGGCCATCCACCTGGACAAGAATCATTGCGGCACCTGGTATATCTCTGATACCAGCCATGGCCCCCTGGTCCACGCCCAGCTCTTTGCCGGTGAGGAGAATTCCGGCAAGCTGGTGTCCTTTGTAAAAAGACAGGCCCGCCAGGTGGCCGAGGCGGAGGGCGCTGCGCTTATTTTGGTGGATGGCGCTCCGGGTATAGGTTGTCCGGTGATTGCCTCCCTCTCTGGCACCGATGCCATTGTGGCGGTGACCGAACCAACGCTGTCCGGCTGGCATGATCTGGAACGGGTCCTTGATCTGGCCGATCATTTTCAGGTACAGGCCTTTGCCTGCCTCAATAAATGGGACCTTAAC
>JAUVQZ010000212.1 GCA_030597865.1 Pseudomonadota bacterium
ACACCAGGAGGCCCAGAAATCAACGAGCACCGGGATATGACTCCGATAGACATGTTTTTCAAACTCATCAAACCCAACCCTCACCGGTTCACCAGCAAACAACAGGTGCTGACAATGACCACACTTGGGACCGGCCGTTAACTTCAGCACCGCCACGCGGCTTGTCTTATGACAGGCTGGACAGACTATATGCAAATTTTCCACAGGCCACCTCCCGGGGGGCAATAACCATTGACAGGCCAGACACAGGGGCTATTGTTGCCAACAAAATTAATGGTCAAATCATTCCCCCTCCCATCTATGTTCAGCAAGCTTCTCCATCTCTATAACGTTGTCGACCAGACAGTGGCCCAGATCAGCAAACAGTTTGCCGATGAGGTAAAATGCCGGCCGGGCTGTGCCGACTGCTGCCATGCCGTGTTTGACGTGTCCGCCATTGAGGCCGCCTATCTTGCCAGCCTGCTCACCAAGGAGCAAGGGGAGAAATTAAAGGGGGCGGCACAACAGGCGCTTGAGCAATTTACCAGGGTCATGGAGAACAACAAAAATCCCGCAGAGGCCCGTATCCGCTGTCCCTTACTCGGCCCCGAAGACACCTGCCTCTGCTATGGGGGGCGGCCGGTCAACTGCCGGACCTACGGAACACCCACCGTCATCCAGGGCCAGGGCCATGTCTGCGGCCTCTCCGGTTTTGACAAAGGCCTTTCCTATCCAACCATCAACCTTGAGCCCCTGCAACAGAGCCTCTACCAATACTCTGTTGATCTCTTCGGCCCGGAGATCGGCAACCAGCGCTACCCCTTGGCCCTGGTAATTCTTGAGCCGACTAAATTTCGCAGGTAAACCAAAAATCTGCCTTTCCCCTTGCCCTTATCCCTTTCTGACTAAAAGGGCCCTTCAAATTACCACCAGGATAAAGAGCATCAGCAGGTCGGCGATGGCAGCCAAGTCCCGACTCTGCACGATCCAGGGACACAACTCTACTAGGAAAAACTCCTCCTTACTCTCCCCTTTCTTTTAGCCAGTACGTCGAAAATTTCAAGGCCGATGGTTGCCAGAATAAGCATTAAAAGAAGGCTTCTAATCCCGATTTCCTGATGCCTTTTTGCGGCTGCAATATCTTTCTCTCCACCTTATTCTACAACCTTGCCCCGCCGATTTTTTTTATCAAGCCGCAATTATTAATCGTAGCAATAGCAACCCTTTCCTTACCACCTGAACATGAAAAAGGTATTCTTGGCAACACCCCCACCCACCAAACAAAACTGCCTCTTTTCTCGCCTCAAACAGGTCTTGCCATGCCATGGCGGCCCAGACCGCTGAAGGCGTCTTATTTTAACACAGAGTATCTTTCCCTTGCCTTGCCAACCGACTTTTGCCAAACTTGTAGATGCAAGGGAAGGTGAGGAGCAGCCTCAGCCGGTTTCCATCAGGATCAGGAGAAAACATACATGGATTTAAAACAATGGTCATTACGCGGAAAAATTGTCCTCTTAGGCGTTCTACTTCCCACCATCCTCATCACCATTCTCATGCGTCTCTATATAAGCGAGGCGCGCGATAAAAACATTAACGCTTTCACGGCCAAGGCCAGGGCCATCTGCCTTACGGCCGAATCCACCCGTGATGAGATGGAGGCCAAATGGGCCTTGGGACTTTTCTCCGTAAAGCAGGTTCAAGACCTGGCTCAACAGGGGGAGCTGGATAAGGTTGTTGCCACGGTTCCTGTGTTTTCGGCCTGGCAGGCAGCCATGCGCAAGGCTGAGGAGGGAGGTTATACCTTTAAGGTCCCCAAGTTCTCTCCCCGTAATCCCAAAAACAGCCCTGACCCTCTTGAGGCAAGGGCCCTTAATCATATGAAGGATAACCAGGTCGATGAATACTATGAGGTCGACCCTGAGATCAACGCGGTCCGTTATTTCCGGGCCATCAAACTCTCGGAAACCTGCCTTCTTTGTCACGGTGATCCGCTGACCTCCCAGAAGCTCTGGGGCAATACAAGGGGCATTGACCCCACCGGCGGCCCCATGGAGAACTGGAAGGTAGGGGAGATCCATGGCGCCTTTGAGGTTATCCAGTCTTTAGACGAAGCGGATCAGCAGCTTGCCAGCTCCATAAAAAGAGCAACCCAGATCGTCCTTATCGGCCTTATCATCATGGCCGTCTTTTTTGCGACCCTGGTCATCGGCATTGTCTCTAACTCTATCATCAAACCGATCAAACGTATTATTTATGACTTAACAACTAACTCCAGCAACCTTCTCGATGCCGCCAACCTGGTCTCCACGGCCAGCATCCAGCTTGCCGATGGCTCCAGCCAACAGGCAGCCAGCGTTGAAGAGAGCTCCGCCTCCCTGGAGGAAACTTCATCGATGATCAAGCTCAATGCCGAGAACGTCAGTCAGGCCAGCTTGATGGCCGAAAGCGCCCGGAGCGATACCGAGACTGCCCAGGAAAATATGGATAAGATGACCGGGGCAATTAATGAGATAAAGAAATCAGCGGAAGAGACAGCGGTCATCATGAAGACCATTGACGAGATAGCCTTCCAGACCAATCTCCTGGCCTTGAATGCCGCTGTTGAGGCTGCCAGGGCTGGTGAAGCAGGCGCCGGTTTTGCCGTGGTGGCCGAAGAGGTCCGCTCCTTGGCCCTGCGCAGCGCTGAGGCGGCCAAGAACACCGCCGACCTCATTGAACAATCCAAGCATAATGCCGACAGCGGCGTACTGGCCGCAGCCGGAGTTAAGGAAATTCTCAGCAAAATCTCCGAAGGAGTTACCAAGGTCAGCTCCCTGGCCAAGGAAATTTCCGTGGCCAGTAGCGAGCAGGCAGAGGGCGTTAACCAGGTCAATATTGCCATCAGCGAGGTGGATAAGGTCACCCAGGAAAACGCCTCCATCTCCGAGCAATCCGCCTCGGCCAGCGAGGAGCTCTCCGGTCAGGCCCGCGAGTTAAACGAACTTATTCGAATGCTGGCCACCATTGTTGGCGCCAAGCAAGACTCGGCTGGGGCACCAAGATCACCAGATCATTTCGCCCCTCACCCTCCTTCCCCCTCGGCTCGTCGTCCTGCCCTGCCAGTCAGCACGCCGAGCCATACCTCGGCAAAAACCGCTGCTCCTCGGACAGGCTCCAGCAAGGCCAAAGATGTCATCCCCTTTGACGATGATGATTTTGAAAATTTTTAAATAAATGGCCCCGGGACTGGGACATTTATTTTTCTAAACCACCATATAAAAAGGCCGCCTTTCTTCGGAAAGGCGGCCTTTTTATATGGTGTATATTGTAATGCTGAAAAGAATTTAACCGGCAAGGGCCTTGGGGGCAGCCCCATAATCGAGTTCCTGGCTGACCCCGGGAACCTGCTTGAGATAAACTAACTGAGCTTGCAACTCATATCTTCCCCACAGCACATTGGGGATTTAATCTTGCCATGACCATTTGGGCACTCTGAAATTTGGACCACCGTTCCATCCTCAAGGGTCAAACTGCCGTCAACAAGTGGCGCATCGCACTTTGCACATGTTGCATTAACTCCCATGCCACATTTTGAACATTCATACGTTGCCATTTGAGCCTCCTTTGTCGTTGATATCGCATTATTGGTATTGCTATATTTGCAGGATATGAACTATCAGAGAGTCAGTCAAGGCCTTGTGCTGACCAGGTTTAAGCAGGGGGGAGGATCCTGTTGATATGCCAAGAGTTGATGCCAAAAAATTCGGCCTGCCAGCACAGACTATTGTCGAAAAAATCAGCGCCGATCTGTTTGCCATCGTTATTGAGCGCAAGAGCCGCATCATCATGGCCGATGGCAAGAAGATTCTAACCAAGGCTGAAAAAATCCAATGCGCACAGCAAGGGGCCCGGGTGATCTTAAAGACCACGGCACCGGTGTGCAGCAAGACGGCCTGCATGTTGGAAGAACATGGCATTGAGGTTGTGCGTATTCCCTAAAAAAAGGAGACGTATGGATCAGGCATTGCCTCTACCCTTCATGGCAATCTGCTGTTTTTTGGCAAAATCCATCATCCGCTGAATGGGAACCAAGGCTTTTCGGCGGATATCTTCATCAATGGTGATTTCATTGGCACCAGACGCCAGGACCTGGGCCAGATTACGCAGGCCATTCATCGCCATCCAGGGGCAACGCCGGCAACTCTCACAGCTGCCGCCCAGGCCGCCGCTGGGCGCCTCAAGAAAGGTCTTGGCAGGTGATGCCTGTCTCATCTTGTAAAAGATACCCGGTTCCGTGGCGACAATAAACTCCTGCACCTCAGGGTTCAAGGTGGCCTTGATCAGACCGGTTGTGGAGCCGACCACATCGGCCAAGGCAACCACCTCCTCCGGAGATTCCGGATGGACCAGCACCTGGGCATTGGGATACTCTTTTTTCAGCCCCCTGATGCCATCGGCCTTGAACTGCTCATGGACCACACAGCTCCCCGGCCAGATCAACATCTCCACTCCGGTCTCCCTCTGGACATAGGAGCCAAGATGGCGATCCGGGGCCCAGAGGACCTTCTCACCCCTACCGGCCAGATGCTCGATAATTGGCAGGGCAATGCCGGAGGTCACCACCCAGTCGGCCCTGGCCTTGACAGCAGCACTGGTATTGGCATAGACCACACTGGTGTAATCCGGATGGGCGTCACAGAACTCCGTAAAAAGCTCTGCCGGACACTCCAGAACCAAGGAGCAGGTGGCCTCGACATCAGGCATCAGCACCCTTTTTTCCGGATTAAGTATCTTGGCAGTCTCT
>JAUVQZ010000227.1 GCA_030597865.1 Pseudomonadota bacterium
AAGGCTGAAGGCTGAAGGCTGAAGGCTGAAGGCTGAAGGCTGAAAAAGTTGATCTTGCTGACTCGAGTGCGTCAATAAGAAAACTCTGCGCCCTTTGCCGTTATCCCTCAATTGCTTTTTGACAATTGCCCCCTGCCGTGCTAGGAATCAACAAATTCCTTTAGGAGGGAGTAATGCAGACTTTCGAAGAACTTCTCGACCATTCCACAACCATCCACGGCCATGTCTGTGCCGGACAGGTAATCGGCGTCCGCATGTCGATGATCGGTCTCCGTGAAATCAATATCACCGACCCCAAGGGCAGTGAGCGCAAGAAATTCTATGTCCTGGTCGAGATTGACCGCTGCGCCACCGATGCCATCCAGACGGTAACCGGTTGCACCCTTGGTAAACGCTCCTTGAAATGGCTCGACTACGGCATCATGGCAGCCACCTTTGTCAATCTTGACACGGGTAAGGCGGTCCGGATCACCGCCCGCGAGGAGTCCCGGGAACTGGCCAAGAAATATGTCCCCGAGGTGGAGGGCAAGTATAAGCAGCAGCTCGAGGCTTACCGGGTCATGCCAGAGGAGGAGCTCTTCAAAATTGAAGGGGTGGAGATCACCATCCCCCCCGAAGATATGCCGGGCCGGCCATCAAGAAGGGTGCAATGTGAGGGGTGCGGCGATTGGGTGCAGGACTGCCGCGACATTGAAAAAGATGGCAAGGTTCTTTGTAAGAGCTGCGCCCACGGCCGGTATTACCGGGTAATCTCTTAGTGCCTTACTCTTGAAAAGCTGTCATAAAAAAACAAATAAGTGAAGACTTCGAGGAACTGGAAAGATAATTTTGAAACTATTTACAGCTAGTTACTCCAAGGCACTTATGCCTTACTAAATAAATATTATCGTCAAAGGTGCTAGATGCGCTACGGGATTTCTACTCTGCAACAACGGCAGGGCAACAAAGTCATTTCCGGACATTACCAGGGGTCACTGCTGCCATGAAACAAGCTGACCATAGCGAGCCCTTTTCCCAGCTCACCCCAGACATCATCCTAACGGCAGTGGAACAGGCGGCCCAGGTGCGCTGCACCGCCTATTGCCTGCAGCTCAACTCCTATATCAACAGGGTTTACGAACTCCAGACAGAAGATGATGAGCGTCTTATCGTCAAGTTCTACCGGCCCGACCGCTGGTCCCTTGCCGCCCTTGAGGAGGAGCATGGGTTTGTCAGGGAGCTGGCCGACCACGATCTGCCGGTTGTGGCGCCCATCACCCTCTCCTCCGGTCAAACCCTGGCCCGACACCACGACATCTATTTTGCCGTCTACCCAAAAAGAAGCGGTCGCTTCTTTGATGAGTTCAGCACGGAGCAATGGCAGGAACTGGGCCGCCTCATCGGCAGAATGCATGCCATTGGCAGCAGAAAACCCTGCACCTGCCGCCCTGTTTTAACCCCTGATAAAGCCACGGCCGGCCAGGTGGATTTTTTACTGGCCAGCAAACTCATTCCAGACCATCTTCGATCAAGCTTTGCAACAACCTGCCAAACCCTGCTTGAGCTGATCATCCCCCTCTTTAGCGCCATAAAACCAATCCGGATCCACGGTGATTGTCATTTCGGCAACATCCTTCATCGGGCTGAGGAATCATTTCTACTCATTGATTTTGATGACCTGGCCATGGGACCGGCAGTGCAGGATTTCTGGTTGCTTCTACCTGGCTATAAAGATGAGTGCCCCGTTGAAATTGAAAATTTCATCGATGGCTACGAGACATTCCGCCCCTTTAGCCGGGCTGAACTAAGCCTTATTGAACCCTTGCGGGCCATGCGTTATATCCATTTTATTGCCTGGTGTGCCCACCAGGCCCATGATATAAACGCTGCAGAGAATTTGGTGCCAGGCTGGGGGGACGAAAACTACTGGCGTCAAGAGATAGACGACCTTAAGAGCCAAATTGCCCGGATCCGCGCACAAACAACAGCACATACGTATGACCAGGGTGGCCTGTCCCCATTTATTTAACTTGCATCTTTCCCTGCCATGGGAATACCTTGAGAGGATATCTCCTCTGCCCCAAAGCCCCTTACCCCCATGATGACAAATAAAACTATCAGCCACCATACGATGAGCACCTTCATCGTAAAGCAGCAATTCCCCTCCGACTCAAAATGGCCCTCCCTCCTTCTCTGCCTGCACAGTCAACAGTATAATGAAAATCTCTCCAGTCAGCAGCACGCAGAGATCTCAGAGCTTCTCGTTAAATCCCTGGGCATGTCATCCTTTTCAGACCAGCTGTTTGAGGAGGTTTTTCAGAAAAAAGAGGCCATCATAAATGCCCAATACCTCTCTGAACTCCAGGGGGCCCTGGAAGAAACAGCGACCATCCTTGATCAGTTCGAAACAATTTCCAAAAAAAGGGTCGGCGACATTGTCAACCTTGAGAAAACCACCCTGAGCACTGTGAGCTCCGGGGAAAGCCCACGGGACATGGTTGCCAAACTGCGCAAGGCCTTTAAGACCGTGGTCAAGGTGATGGAGGAAGACAGTAAGATACTGGAGGAGCTAAGCAACACCGACCAGCTCACCAGGCTTGCAAACAGACGTTTTTTTGATAAGTTTCTTCAACAATCCATTAAAACAGGAAGCAATAAAGAGCCCTTAGCACTTCTCATGCTCGACATAGATAACTTTAAGAACTTCAATGACAATTATGGTCATCTCGTTGGCGATGAGGTTTTAAGGATAGTTGCCAAGATACTCAAGGAATCGGCAAGCGAAAGAAACATCCACGGTAACAAAAAATATCTCAGTGCCCGCTATGGTGGTGAGGAATTCAGCGTCATTATGCCCCAAAGCACTGAGCAGCAATGCCTACAACTTGCTGAATGCATCAGAAAACGTATCGAGCATTACCCCATTATTATCCGAAACTCCAAGGGCGATATTCTCAAAAAAGATATACATATCACGGTCAGCATTGGTTTTTGCCAGATGCACCATCTCTGGCCGCAGGTCCAAACCCAGACGGACCAGATCATCGCTGCAGCAGACAAGGCATTATACGAGGCCAAGAGGAGGGGAAAGAATATGGTGTGCCAGGCCAAGACCTATCTGGACCACAACAAGAAAATCACCCTGGCCATCCTCTAGTGCAAAGTAAACCTTTAATTTTCGCACCTGTGTCAATATCAGGCCTTGGTTACGTGAACAGCGTGCCACTCTTCAGGTTGTGAGCTGTTTAGGCTATTAGGGGCCCATGCACCCCTAATAGCCTAAACAGCTAAACGCCTCCTATCCAAAGACGTAAAGTTTAAACTGTACTCGTTAAAAATCCCTAGACGTTTCAGAAAGAAAGATCAGATAAAACCTTCCAGATCGTAGACAACGATACGGTTACGCCCACCCCGTTTGGCTAAGCGCATGGCATTTTCGGCAAAACCAAAAAGTTCGTCCTGGGAAGTGGGGGTGTGGTCAAGGAGGGAGGCAACGCCAATACTCACCGTAACCTGACGGCAGAAGAAATCATCATAGATATGATGTTCAGCCAGATGATGAACCTCCCGGGCCAGCTTACTGGCCTCAGCACCACTCTGCCCAGGGAGCAGAACCGCAAATTGTTCACCGGCAGGTCGGGCGCACAGGGCAGAAGGGCCCAGCCTATTGCGCAACTCATGACCGAATTCCTGGAGAATATAATCACCAAATTGCTGGCCGCACTCCTGGTTGATGAGTTTAAGCTCATCAAGCTCCATTACCAGGAGAGAAAGATCGGCACGCCTCAGGGCGGCCAGTTCATACTCCCGGCTCAGGATACTGTTAAAGGTTCGTCGATTATAGAGGGAGGTGAGGCTATCGTTGGTTTCCAGGTCCAGAAGACGCAGCTCAAGCTCTTTGAGGCGGGTAATATCTTTGCAGATATGCAGGCTCTGCCAGACAAAACCATGACCATCCTTAATGGGATGAACCATGATATCAAACCAGCGATCGCCAAACTGACACTCCTGGGTTTCCAGGCACTCAGGTTTTCCTGAATGAAAGACCTTGCAACACGGGCATTTATCAATGGGCTGGCGTGCATTATGGAAAATTTCGAAACATTTTTGACCAAGAACAGGCCGATGGGGGAAGAGATCCCGGACAGCCTTATTGGCCCGAATGATGGTAAATTGAC
>JAUVQZ010000096.1 GCA_030597865.1 Pseudomonadota bacterium
CATTCTGCTCTTCCGAATAGATCAGGTAGGGGTTGATCTTGCTGAAATCGCTGTAGGTGCCGTTGATCTTGGCGCGGTTAATGGGGTCTTCCAGGGTGTCCTGCAGGTTAAGGACCAGGACGATGAGGGAGCCGGTGGAGGTCGGGATCCGCACCGATTCCGCCATAAAGCCGATTTCCTTCATCTCCGGGATGACCAGGCGCAGGGCCTTGGCCGCGCCCGTGGTGGTGAGGATGATATTGTTCAGGATGGAGCGGTTTTTGCGCAGGTCAGCGGCCCCTGTCTTGGGTAGGGAGTCAAGGACCTTCTGGCTGCCGGTGGCCGCATGCACGGTCACCATGGAGGCAGAGAGGATGTTCTCGGCGCCGAAATGGTCAAGGAGGGGTTTTATCATATAGGAGAGGCAGGTGGTGGTGCAGGAGGCCGCAGAGATCAGGTTATGCTTGGAGGGGATGTAGTCATCGCCATTGATGCCCATGACCGTGGTGATGGCGTCCTCCGGCATCTCCAGGCCCTTGGCCTTGATCTTAAAGGGCGCGGACAGAATAACCTTTTCAGCACCGGCCGCCTGGTGGCCGCGGAAGGAGCCGTAACCAGCGTCGGGCTAAGCGGTGGGGTCGGTGAAAACGCCGGTGGTGTCCACCACGATGCGCACATCGTTTTCCTTCCACTTGATGTCCTTGGGGTTGCGGGATTCGCGCAGGATTTTGATTGGCATCCCGTTGACGGTCATGGTGCCTTCGGCATGATTGATGTTCTCGATGACCCGGCCACCTTGCCAGCCGTGCAAGAAGTTGCTGAGGCGGCCATAGGAGCTGTCTTTTTCAATGGAGGCAGCCAGATCCTCAAGGCTTTGGCCGATTTCACGGCCCGTATTGGCGACAATGCCGGAAAAATGTTTGCGACCTACATGGTGCCAGAGTGATAGTTTGCCGATACGACCGAGGCCGTTTAACCCGAGTTTCATCTGGTTAAATCTCCTATTTTTACGTTAGGGAGGTGTCCGCTGGGGGACAAAGTTTTTTGAAAAATAATCTCTGCGGATTCCTGGACGCAGAATGGTGGGACTATAAATAAGGATAATTGTGTGTGCAAGTAAAACTATGGGCTTTTCCGAAAAAGCTCGCCAGGGGAGGGTTTGTGATCCGTATGATTACCGGGGAAGGGAGATTTAAACCTCCTACTTAGGAATTATTACTAAAAAACCTTGTGCTGCCCAGGGGTCTCTGGTAGGGTTTCCTGCAGCACATAACCAGATAACGATATGTATAAATTATTCAAATAATTAGGAGAGTCATGATGAAAGACGGTGTGAAAGGCGCTGTACAGCAAAAAGATGGAAGCTATGCCATTGTGCCCCATTTCCCCCTTGGTTTAATCACCCCAACCGATCTGCGTAATGTCGCTGATGTGGCAGACAAATATAAGGTGCCGATTCTTAAACTCACCAGTGCCGCCCGTATTGCCATGGTGGGCTTTAAGGAGGAGGATGTAGAGCCGGCCTGGGAGGATCTTGAGCCCGGTGTTGGCCATGCCGTTGGCCTCTGTGTTCGTTCCATCAAGGCCTGCCCCGGAACAGCGGTTTGCCGCCTTGGCAAGCAGGACGCCCTGGGGCTTGGCATGGCCCTTGATAAGCGTTTTCACGGTTTTGAGTTGCCCAATAAGTGTAAGATGGGTGTTTCCGGCTGTCTGAATAACTGCGCCGAGACCCCGGTTAAAGACCTGGGCTTTGTGGGCAAGAAGGATGGTTGGACTGTTTTGGTCGGTGGTAATGCCGCCTCCCGGCCCCAGCTTGCCGTTGAGCTCTGCAAGGGGCTGACCGATGAGCAGTCCCTGGATCTTGCTGAAAAGATCCTTGGCTATTTCAAGGAAAACGGCAAGAAATCAGAGCGCATGGGGCGTTTTATCGACCGCATCGGTTTTGAGCGGTTCAGGGCCGATGTCTGCCCGGAATACTCCTGAAAATTACAGGGATAATCCTGGTTGACAAAAATGATTTTACTGCTATATTATCTTGTTTTTTGAAGGATATGATGGGCCTATAGCTCAGCTGGCTAGAGCCACCGGCTCATAACCGGTAGGTCCCTGGTTCGAGTCCAGGTGGGCCCACCACTTTTTTTGCAAGAAATTGACCTACGGGAATATAATTGGCAGATTGGGCAGCATCCCTAACTAACTGGTTTAAAATAAAAAATATCCGGCACGCGTCTCTTTGCCGGTTTGAGACTAAAGGTGTAACCTCCCAGGGGTTGCACCTTTTTTTATGGGCAATGGGGGGGCGGCATGGCTGAATGTCTTACCGTCAGGGAGCTCCTTGGTTTTTTGGATGGCTATGCCCCTTTTTCCTGGGCAGAAAGCTGGGATAATGTCGGCCTCATGGTGGGGGATCACAGCACAGCCGTCAGCGGCATTCTGATCTCCCTTGATCCCACCCTTGAAGTTTTTGACGAGGCCAAGGCTGCTGGCTGTAATACCATTATTAGCCATCACCCCCTTCTCTTTCAGCCCCTCAAACAGATTCTTACCGATACGGTGCAGGGTTCCCTTCTGCGCCGCGCCCTCCTTGATGATGTGCAGATCATCGCCTGCCATACCAATCTTGACGTGGCCCCTGACGGGGTAAATGATGCCTTGGCGGCCAGGATTGGCCTGACGGCCACAGGGCCGTTGGTTGCTCGTGACTGCGCGCCCAACTGTGGTTTGGGCAGAATCGGGGTCTTAGAGAAGGGCATGGGCGGGCCTCAATTTTTACACCATCTCAGTGCATGCTTGGGCCAGCCCGATATTATGGTGGCCGGTGTTCTTCCCTCTCAAATTGACAGGCTGGCTGTCTGCGGCGGCAGCTGCGGAGAGTTTGGCCCCCAGGCCCGGGATGGCGGGGCCCAACTGCTCATCACCTCTGAGGTGAAACATAGCCAGGCCCGCTGGGCTGAGGATGCGGGATTTTGCCTGATTGATTGCGGCCATTACGCCACGGAAAATGTGGTGGTGCCCATTTTACTTGAAAAGATAGCAGCCTTTTGCGGCGATACGGTGCCTGTCAAGGCAACTCAGTTCCAGCGCCGGCCGCTACGCAGTTTTGCTCATTATGTCTAGATCTTGATAACGATAATAATAAAAGTGCCGGATATTCGGCCTTTACCAGTGAGGAGAGGATAGTGAAGAAGGAGTTAGGGAAACTACTTGAGTTGCAGGACATTGACCTGCGTATCCGTAAGCTTGATGAAGAAATTGCCAAGGGATATGGCGATTTGGATGAGCGCCAGGCCGTTGTGGATGCCCGCCGGGAAGAGGCGGTTGAGCTTGGTGAACGGTTAGAGGTGGTGGGCAAGGAAAAGGGCGACGTGGCCCATGATCTTGAGGAGGAGACCAACCGTCTCAAGGATCGGCAGACCAAGCTGATGAACGTCCAGACCAACCGTGAGTATCAATCCCTCCTCAAGGAGATTGAAGGCACCAAGGCGGAAAATAAGCGGCGCCAAGAGGAGATTGAGCGCTACACAGAGATTGCTGAGGCCATGGTCGCCAAGATCGAGGAGCTTAACAATCTCTCGGATGGGGAAGAGGCCCTCCTGGTGGAGGAGAAGGGAAAGGTTGAGTCCCTGGCCAAGGAGCTTGATGCCCAGAAGGCCAAAATCGACAAGGTGCGTTCCGAGAAGGCCGGTAAGGTCTCGAAGACCATTTATAAGCGTTATGAGCAGCTCCGTGAGCGGCGCAACGGCATGGCCATTGTGGGCGTTACCGATGGTGTCTGTCAGGGTTGTTTCATGAATATCCCGGCCCAGCAGTTTAACGAGGTGCTGCGCGGTGACCAGCTCCATAGCTGTCCCACCTGTCAGCGCATGATGTATCATAAGCCCATGGAAGAAGAATAGGGCAGGCGTTAAAAAAACTACTGCGCGCCGGAAATCCTGCGTCAAATTTTAGTTAAAAATGCTCACTTGCAGATGTAGGCTCCGCCTTTTAACTAAAATTTTCCTTGTCCTTCCGACGCTCGCTACAGTTTTTTAACTGTCTGGTTGAACTTGAGGAAAAGTCGAAGGTGCAATTTTTCTCCTCCTGAGTAAAAAAAGTTTTAAGTGGGTGCATGATCGCTGGCCGTCTTGAGCGGCCAGAGGAAAGTCCGAACTCCGCAGGGCAGGGTGGTTCATAACATGAACCGGGGGTGACCCCGGGAAAGTGCCACAGAAAAGATACCGCCCCTTTGGGGGTAAGGGTGAAAAGGTGAGGTAAGAGCTCACCGCCCTGGTGGTGACATCAGGGGCAGGGTAAACCCCACCCGGAGCAAGACCAAATAGGAAGGCGTTAAGGGCTGCCCGCCCATGCCTTCGGGTAGGTTGCTTGAGATGCCGGGCGACCGGCATCCTTAGAGAAATGATCATGGCCTGCCGTAAGGCAGGTACAGGATTCGGCTTATAGCCCACTTGTTTTATTTGCGAACTGCCGGCAAGGCAGTTTTTTACCACAAAGGCACAGAGGCACAGAGGTTTTCCCCTTTGTGTCTCTGTGCCTTTGTGTTTTTAGCGGCGGTTATAATCAGTTATTCTTAGCGGAGAACCGTATACCATGAATATGGCGATCATTCCGGCCGGGGGTGTCGGCCAGCGGATGGGCCTGGATATGCCCAAGCAGTATTATGGGCTTCTGGGTGTCCCCATCCTCGTCCATACCCTGCGGGCCTTTGAGGCCACCTCTGAGATTGACGGGGTCATTGTTGTGGTGCCCAAAGATCATCTCCAGGCCACAGAGGCATTGGTGGCCAGCTATGGCCTGGCCAAGGTTGAGCAGGTGGTGGTGGGTGGCCGGTTGCGCCAGGACTCGGTGGCAAAGGGCCTTGCTGCTCTGCCTGGGGAGACGGAATTTGTCGTGGTTCATGACGGGGCCCGGCCCCTGGTGACCCCGGAGCTTATCCGTCGCTGTCTGCAGGGGGCACGGGAGAAGGGCGCTGCCATGGCCGCCATTGCCGTCAAGGACACCCTCAAGGATGTGGAGGCCAGCGGCGTGATCCGGGCCACGGTTGATCGCAGTACACTCTGGCAGGCCCAGACCCCGCAGGTGATGCGGGCCGGCATCCTGCGCCGGGCCATGGCCGGGGTGGGGCAAGGGTTCATTGGCACGGACGAGGCCGCCTTCCTGGAGGCCATTGGTGAAAAGATGGTGGTGGTTGAAGGCTCAGAGCGCAATATCAAGATAACCCGGCCTGAGGATCTCCAGATTGCCGCGGCCCTCCTGGGGTCAGACAATGGGACAGACGCCATGGACAACAAGAACAGACGGGAACGCATAGGCCACGGCTATGATGCCCACACCCTGGTGGCGGGCCGCGACCTGGTCCTGGGCGGGGTCATCATTGACCATGAGCGTGGTCTCCTGGGCCACTCGGATGCCGATGTCCTCAGCCATGCCCTCTGCGACGCCATCCTCGGCGCCCTGGGCCTTGGTGATATTGGCCAGCATTTTCCTGATTCTGACCCGGCCTATAAGGGCATCTCCTCCCTGCGTCTCCTTGAGCATGTCATGGCCCTGGCCAGCAAAGAGGGATACCAACTGGGCAATGGCGATGTCACGGTTATTGCCCAGCGGCCCAAGCTGTCCCCGTACTGGCTGGCGATGAAGGAAAATCTGTGCCGGGCCTGTGGGGTTGAGGGCAGTCAGATTAATCTCAAGGGTACCACCACGGAGAAGATGGGCTTTGCCGGGCGGGGTGAGGGTATTGCCGCCCATGCCGTGGTGCTCATGGTGGCCCTCTAGCTGTCTGAAGGGACAGAAAAAATGTTCTCTGTGGTTAAAAAAAGCTGGCTGAAAGAGATCCCACCCTGCTGTTATGTGGGAAGAAAATATTCCGCCTCGCAGGTGTGGATGGCCCCCTTTGGTTTCAGGATGCTTGAGTAGAGGCGAAAGGAGTTGACCCGGAAGGGCGGTTGCCTAAAGAGGTTGTTGTTGGCCAGATAGGTCCCCAGCCGTGGACTCGGCGTCTTGTGCAGCCGGGCAATGGTAATATGGGGGGAGAATTTTTTCTTCTCCAACGGGATGTCGAGGTGGCGGAGAACACTGTCCGTCCTCTTGCGGAGCTCCATGAGGGGGGCGCTCTTCTTGAGTCCCACCCAGAGGACGCGGGGCTTTTGGGCCGTTGGGAAAATGCCCAGGCCCTTGAGGTGAAGGGGAAAGGACTTGAGGCGGATCTCGTCAAGGCGATTGTACAGTTCGCTGAAGAGGGAGTGGTCCACCTCGCCGAGAAAGCGCAGGGTGAGGTGGAGCTGGTCATCCGGGACCCAGCGGGCCCCTGGCAGTCCGGAGCAGAGGCTGATGACGCCTTCCTTGATTTCCTCTGGCAGGTCAATGGCAATAAAGAGTCGGGGCATGGTCGATTCACGGATTCGCTGGCAAGGCCGTGGGCTGGCCCTTACGGCACCAATATTGACTTTCAGGCCTTGATGGAATAAGAAGATTTCTTCCTCTCACAGTCAAATCATGCCATGCAAAATGGGGCAGAAACAAGAGAAAAATGAATGGATAGCTCCCAGACCCGCCAGAAGAATATATGTCTCTCCATTGCCGAGCCAAGCCTGGATGGCGCCCTTGTTGTTGCGCGTCAGGCCCAAGGCCGGGCTGACGTCATTGAGATCCGTCTTGATCTCCTTGAGCAGCCTGCGGTCCAGCCCTTTGTGGACGCTATCCAGACTCCGCTGCTCTTTACCAATAGGGCGCAATGGGAGGGCGGTAACTGGCAGGGTCCTGAGGAGGAGCGTGTCGCCCTCCTTGTTGAGGCCATTGAGCGCGGCGCAGCCTATGTGGATATCGAGCTCATGGCCCCGGAGCAGAGCCGGAGCCAGATCCTCAGCGCAGCCGTGGCCACAAAGACCAGGGTCATTGTCTCCTGGCATAATTTTGATGAGACCCCTGATGACGAGACACTTGCCGATATCTTCAATCGCCAGAGGCAAAGCGGCGCTGATATCGGCAAGATGGTGACCATGGCCCATGACTATAGCGATAGTCTGCGCGTCCTGGCTCTGCAGCTTCTGGCCGCCCAAGAGCAATTCCCCTTGGCCGCCTTTTGCATGGGCCAGGCCGGTAAGATCAGCCGGGCCGCCACCCTGGAGCTTGGTGGTGTCCTCACTTACGGGGCCGCTGACCGGCAGAGCTGCACCGCCCCTGGTCAGCTCAGCGTTGATGAGCTGCGCACCATCCAGGGGCTTGTCCGATGAGGGTCAGCGGCGCCACAGTCGTCCATGGCATCATGGGCAATCCCGTCAGTCATAGCCTGAGCCCGGCCATGCATAACGCCGCCTTTGCTGCCACCGGCATGGATGGGGTGTATGTCCCCTTTCCGGTGGAGGATGTGGCCGGCGCCATCACCGGTTTCAAGGCCCTTGGCGTCCGGGGGGTCAGCGTCACCATCCCCCATAAGCAGGCGGTCATTGGCCATCTTGATGACATTGACCCGGTGGCTGAGAAGATCGGCGCCGTGAACACCCTGGTTTTTTCGCAAGGCAGGGTGAAGGGCCATAACACCGATTGGCTGGGCGCCAATCGGGCCCTGGCGGCCAGGATGGATCTCGATGGCGCCTCTGTCCTCCTCCTGGGGGCCGGCGGTTCGGCCCGGGCCATTGGTTTTGGCCTCCTGGAGGCTGGCGCCAAACTGGCCATTGCCAGCCGCAGCCCGGAACCGGGTCAGGCCCTGGCGCGTCTGCTGGACTGCCCCTGGCATCCCCTGGCCGATGTTGCGCAACTGCAGGCGGACGCCGTGGTCAATGCCACCTCGGTGGGCATGGGCCAGATGGCGGAGATGAGCCTAGTGCCTGCAGCTAAGATCGGTGACTTTTCGGTGGTGATGGACATTGTCTATGCGCCCCTGGAGACCCGGATGCTCAGGGAGGCGAAAGGGGCGGGCTGCCGCACCATTAATGGCCTGCAGATGCTCCTCTATCAGGGTGCTGCCCAGTTTGAGCTGTGGACCGGGTGCCAGGCGCCCCTGGATGTCATGGAGAGAGAACTCCTGTCCTTTCTTGGCCTGTGAAAAATAATAGATTTAGTGCCATGCTGCAGAAAAACAGCAAAAAAAACAAGAACCTGAATAATTTGTTTTAAAATAAGGACCTGCATCTATTGTCAAGGCACTTATCCCTTCCACTTTATGTGGGTTAGTTCCTGACCTACCCTGGCCTTGTCGAAGGGCCCCTTTATTAATTGAATTTCCCATACGTGAATCATGCACGAGATAACCCCCCTTTCAAGAGTTGATGCCGATATCACGGTGCCGGGCTCCAAGTCCATCACCCAGCGGGCCCTGATCGCTGCTGCCCTGGCCCAGGGCGACTCCACCCTTGTCGGCCCCCTGGCCAGCGAGGATACGGCCTACACCTCGGCCGCCCTGCAGGCCATGGGTATTGAGGTTGTCCGGGGCGAGGAGTCGTGGACCGTGAAGGGCACCGGCGGCAGGATCGTCACCCCGGCCAAGGAGATTTTCCTGGGCAATAATGGCACGGCCACCCGCTTTCTCACCTCCTTTGTTGGTTTGGGTCAGGGCGCCTTTACCATTGTTGGTGAAAAACGGATGGAGGAGCGCCCCATTGATCCCCTGATGACAGCCCTAGCTGGCTGGGGGGTGGATATCAAGTCCATCAAGGGCACCGGCTGTCCGCCCCTGGCCATTAAGGCCAGCGGCATTGAGGGTGGCGAGACCACCCTGCCCGAGGGCAAGTCCAGCCAATATCTCTCCTCCCTTCTCCTTGTCGCCCCCTATGCCCGGCAAAGGGCCATCCTCAATGTCGAGGGTGAGGTGCCTTCCAAGCCCTATGTCACCATGACCCTGGCCGTGATGCGCGCCTTTGGCGCTGAGCTTGAGGCCAGCGGGGAACTCAATCATTTCGAGATCAGCCCCGGCGCCTATCAGCCCACCACCTATGGGGTGGAGGGCGATGCCTCCAGCGCCTCCTATTTCTTTGCGGCTGCTGCCATCACCGGTGGCCGGGTGCGGGTGAGGAACGTGCCCCACCCCTCCCTGCAGGGTGACACCGCCCTGGTGGAGATGCTGGCCAAGATGGGTTGCATTGTCGACTATGGTGACGGTATCACCGTTGTCGGGCCTAAGGAGCTGCGCGGCGTGGAGGTGGACATGGGCGATTGTCCGGATGTGGCGCCCACCCTGGCCATTGTTGCGGCCCAGGCCAAGGGCAGAACAGTGATCAAAAACATAGCCCATTTGCGCATCAAGGAGTGCGATAGGATAAATGCCGTGGCCACCGAGCTTGCCAAGATGGGGGCCAAGGTGGAGGAGAGGCCTGATGCCCTGATCATTGAAGGCATTGGGGCCAGCGGTCCTCTGCACGGGGCCGAGATTGACACCTATAACGACCACCGTATTGCCATGTGTTTCGGGGTGGCCGGCCTGGTGACCCCTGGGGTGAAGATCAAGAACAGGGAGTGCGTGGTGAAGTCATTCCCGGATTTCTGGGAACGGTTTCAGTGGCTCTACTAGAGGTTAGTTGAGTTTGGCGGTAAAAAGTTCGGTGCGGCCACCTGTACAGTGGTTAATCTGTCGATTTAGCGTCAACGGGTTTGGTCGCCAGCGACTTTTCGAAGGTCTGGTAAACTCGCTATCTACGGGGGCATTAAGTTTAAAAAATATACAGGAGGAGATGTGATGAAGTGGAAAACAGCTTTTGTGCTGGTGGTTTTTTCTCTGATGTTAAGCGGTTGTTTTTTGACCAAGGTTGTCACCGTGCCCATGCGCCTTGGCGCTGCGGTGATTTCCATTGTGCCGGTGGTGGGCAATACCGCCCATGACGCCATTGATGAGGCGGCCGGCATCGTTGACGAGGTACCTATCTAAAAAGTAAATCGGCAGCCTTCAGTCAAAGGCTGCCTTTGGTCGCCTATCTGGCAGTTGTCAGCAGGAATAACACCATTGTCCTGCCAACTGCCAACTGTCAACTATGTGTTAAACCGGTGGCCTCCATCAGGGCCCAGCCCAGCGCGTCCGTGCTGCTGCCGTCATATCTGTCATCCTCCTTCTGGGCTGCCATGTGGTCAAGCAGGCGGCTGGCCAGAATTTTACCCAGCTCTACCCCCTCCTGATCAAAGGAATTAATATTCCAGAGGAAACCCTGGAAAACGATCTTGGCCTCATAGAGGGCCAGGAGCGCCCCCATGCTGTAGGGCGTTAGTTGGTCTGCCATGAGGATGGAGTTGGGCCGGTTGCCGGCAAAGACCCGGTTGGGGTTGTCGTTCGGCCGGCCGCTGGCCAGGGCCAGGGATTGGGCCAGGAGATTGGCGTTTAACTTCTCCTGGC
>JAUVQZ010000137.1 GCA_030597865.1 Pseudomonadota bacterium
CTAACTGTTTAATCTGCCCACCCTGGAGATGGCTTTATCGTCCATGTCGTCCATGGTGCGGATTATGCGCTGCTGGGTCTCGTAGGCACGGTTGAGGTCAATCATGGCGGTGAGTTCCGTCATGGTGCTGACGTTTGATTTTTCCAGATACCCCTGCTTGACGCTGAAGGTCAGGGCAGGTTCCTCTTGGCCTTCTCCAGTCAGGGCGAAGAGGTTCTGGCCCTGTTTTTCCAGATCAGCCAGATTGGCAAAGGTGACAACGGCCAAGATCCCCCTCTGTTGGCCGTCCACGGTGATGTTGCCATCATCGGTCACCGAGATGTTCTCACCATTTACCAGTAACGGGCCGCCGTCACCCAGGACAAGGTCGCCGTTGGGGGTAATCAGCTGCCCTTCGTTATTGGCCATGAACTGGCCGGCCCGGGTGTAGCGCACGCCGGCCGGGGTCTGGACCTTGAAAAAACCATTGCCGCCAATGGCAAAATCCAAGGGGTTCGCCGTTTCTTCAAAGACGCCGGGCCGCATATCGGTGACGTTATGGATGGCCTTACCCACCCGGGAGTCTTGATGGTCGGTGCTGTAAAGCATCTCCCAGAAGGTGATATCCTCCTTCTTGTAGCCGGCGGTATCGACATTGGCCAGATTGTTGGTGATCTGTTCAAGGCGCCTGCTCTGGGCCAGCATGGTTTCCGTACTCTCAACAAGGCCGAGACGGTTCTGGATGTACATATTTTCCTCCAGGTCACACCTGTCAGCCCGGATAGGGGTGTGGGGGTGACGGATTTTTGACGTAAAATTGCCGCTACTCTCAGTAATGCAATGCCTGTGCCAATGTGGGGTGTGGAGGGGGGAGGGGGTGTTTTGGGGCGGGGTGTTTGGGTAAAAACGGCCTATTCTTGGGGGGTTGTGGCTTGTGGGGGTGGTGTTGTTTGGGGAGGTTTGTGTCGAGGGGGCAGGGGTGGGCGGAAGAAAATTCCTGCTTTATGTGTCTAGATTATGACGTTGTTGGGGCTACGCCCCTCCCGCCTCCTCATTTACCTTGTAGATAAAGGCCAGGATCTCGGCGACGATCAGGTAGGTCTCGGAGGGGATTTCCTGGCCTGGGTCGAGTTTGGCCAGCACCTCCACCAGATCCTTGTCCTCATGGATGGGGATATTATGCTCCCTGGCCAGCTCCAGAATCTGTTCGGCCACCAGACCCAGGCCCTTGCCGATGACGCGGGGCGACTTTTCATGCTCCGGGTTGTAGCGCAGGGCAACCGCTTTTTTGGCAGATTTTTTTTGGTCTTGATCAATCATGGACAGGGGAAGGATTGTGGTTGGAAAATTAGAGGAAAGGAATGCTCAACCGCTGGGGATCGGGTATGTTTTGTCATTATGATACTCCAAGATCTTCAGTCGGCAACATTTATAAAGAGGTATAAACGATTTCTGGTGGATGTGGAAAGGCCGGACGGCACGGTATTGACCGTCCACTGTCCTAATACCGGTTCCATGCGGGGCTGCCTCACCCCGGGCAACAGGGTGATGATCTCCTGTTCGGATAATCCCAAGAGGAAATACCCCCACGGCCTGGAAATGATTGAGGTGGCTGGCTACTGGGTGGGGATTAATACCATGCGCACCAATCATCTGGTGCGGGAGGCCATCGAGGCGGGCCTTGTCGCCGAGCTTGGCCGGGTGGATCGGATTCAGGCCGAGGTAAAGGTCTCCAGCCACAGCCGCCTTGATTTTTTGGTGGTCAAGGGTGGGGAGAAGATCTACCTTGAGGTGAAGAACTGTACCCTGGTGGAGGGGGATGCAGCCCTCTTCCCCGATGCCGTTACAGCCCGCGGCACCAAGCATCTCCAGGAGCTTGCTGGTCTGCTGGCGCCGGGGGTGCGCGCCATGATATTTTTCTGTGTGCAGCGTCAGGACGGCAAGTTTGTTGGGCCGGCCGACCATATTGATCCGTTGTATGGGGAGACCTTGCGCCAGGTGGTGGCCCAGGGGGTTGAGGTGGTGGCATATCAGGCCCTGGTCCAGCCCTCTGAAATTACAATAAGGAATGCTTTGCCAGTAAGGCTTGGGACCAATGAAGAGTGAAAAAGAGAAGGCAGTTATTTTGTTGAGCGGTGGCCTGGATTCAACCACGGTGCTGGCCATTGCCAGCGACCAGGGTTTTGCCTGTCACTGCCTGAGTTTTTCCTATGGGCAGCGGCAAACCATCGAGCTTGAAAGGGCCAGGGTGAATGCCATCAAGATGGGGGCCAGTGAACATCTCGTCTTGAACCTCGATCTTGATAAAATTGGCGGCTCTGCCCTGACGACCGACCAGGCAGTGCCGAAGATGCGTTCCGAGGAAGAAATAGGCCAGGGAACATTACCTGTGACCTATGTGCCGGCCCGTAATACCATCTTTCTCGGCCATGCCGTTGCCTGGGCCGAGGTGCTCGGCGCCTTTGATATCTTTGTCGGGGTCAATGCCCTGGACTATAGTGGTTACCCCGATTGCCGGCCCCAGTTCCTGGCTGCCATGGAAGAGGTGGCTAACCTCGGCACCCAGGCCGGAACCAGCCTTGGCCGTCGTTTTCACATCCATGCCCCCCTCATGAAGCTCACCAAGAAAGAGATTGTCGAAAGGGGCATGGCCCTGGGCGTGGATTATGCCTGCACCCATAGCTGCTATGATCCCGATCCTGACGGACTTTCCTGTGGCATGTGCGACGCCTGCCTCCTTCGCCTCAAGGGCTTTCGGGAGGCCGGCTTGGCAGATCCCCTCCCCTACCAGGAGGGGGGCAAATGAACCCAGCCCTCCGTGACCTCGGAACCCTCTTCATGGTCGGCCTTCCCGGCCTGGAGCTGGATGGTTCCACCCGCCACCTCATCGACGGGTATGGGGTGAATCATTTCATCCTCTTTAGGCGCAATGTGGAGAGCGAAGACCAGCTTGCCCGCCTCAGTGGTGACCTGATCCAATATTGCCGTGATCAGGGCCTGGCCGAGCCCCTGATCGCCATTGACCAGGAGGGCGGTACCGTGGCCCGCCTCCCTGAGCCCTTTGCCCAGTTTGGCGATGCCCGGCTCTATGGTGATGGGCCCGATGCCCAAAAGGATCTCAAGGAGTATGTCCGTCTCTGCAGCCGGGATCTGAAAAAGATAGGGGTGAATATGAATTTTGCCCCGGTTCTGGATGTCTGTCCCTGCGGCCACGACTGTTTTATGGAGCGCCGTAGTCTGGGTGCCGACCCTGTACGGGTGGCAGAGCTCGGCGCCCTGGTCATCCATCAATTTCAGAGCAATGGCATAGCGGCCTGCGCCAAACATTTTCCCGGCCTGGGTGAGGCTGTCATCGACCCCCATCTCCAGCTGCCAGTGGTCACTGATTCCCGGGAAAAGATTATGGCCTGTGATCTTCTTCCCTTTCAGGCGGCCATCAGGGCAGGGGTGGCCTCGGTCATGACCTCCCATGTCATCTATGAACATATTGACCCTGAAAATCTGGCCACCCTTTCCCCTCGGATTCTCACCGATTTGCTCCGTGGTGAGCTGGGCTATGACGGCATGGTGGTCACCGATGATCTGGAGATGGGGGCGGTGGAAAATGATCTTGGGGTGCCAGAGGCCTCTGTGCGGGCCTTTCAGGCCGGGGCTGATCTTCTGCTCATCTGTCAAGATCACGGTAAGGTCACCGAGTCGCTTAGCCGCCTTTATCAAGCCTGGGAGAATGGCGAGGTGTCAAAGGAGCGACTGCAGCAATCTTTTTTACGAATAAACAGGGTCAGTGCTTGTTTTCTAAGAAATGGTGATTAATTTTTGTTTTGGACAAAGTTTTTCTTTGTTTTCCACTGGTTATCTAGTGTCTGTCCATAAACGAGGTTTTTCGGAGTCTCGCAGATAAGCGAAGACTTCGAGCTCACGTACCTGTTCGAGATCAGCTCAGGGTAGGCCCCGGGCATTATTTTGTGAGCATGACCCAGAGGGCGAACCAGAAGGCCATTTGTGGGCAGACACTATCTATAAAGATAGAGAGAATGCTGGAACAGGCAAAGGTTTTTCAGTATAGTTTTAATAGGGGATTTGAAAGGTGATTAAAAGCCTCTTTTCCCCTTAGGCTTCCCAAGGGAAGTCTTTATGTCACAGCGGCCTGCAGTGACAGGTCGTCACGACGTTCCATGGGCATTGGAAATGCGCTTTCCACTGTCTAACCCATTATCCGGAGGTGTGTATGGAACTTAAGGTTGAAGGCTTGAATCTCAAGGTAAGAAACTCATGGCACGACAAAGTTGCAGAGGAAAGAGAGCGTCTGGAAAGGCATCATGCCAGTCTCGTTCATAATTTGCGGGTGACCATTGAGCAGACGGCCTCCCATAAGGAGGGCGGCTATGAGGTGCGACTGATTGTTGGCGTACCCAGTGATACGGTGGTTGTTAAACGTAGAGGCGCGGCGGTCAGCCCCATGCTTGTTGATGCCTTTGATACCCTTGGCCTACAACTTAAAGAGCTCCAGCGTAAGCGGAGGCAGAGTCATAAAAATCAGGAGGCAGGTGCGGCAGGCAGCGCCGGTCTCGGGGTGATTAAAAATGTCTCTCCCTATGAGTCCTATGGCTTCATTCTTTCCGACGATGGCCGAGAGGTCTATTTCCATGAAAATTCCCTGAAGGGTCTGGTGATAGATGAACTTTCCGAAGGAGACGCCGTCACCTTTGGTGAGGCCGCCGGAGATAAGGGCCCCCAGGCAACCTGGGTGCGGACGGCCTGATCTCGGAATAAGAAGGTCGAGAATAGGAGAAACAAAGGGGCGATGTAAGCAAGCCTCTTTCCCTCGATAATTTCTCTGTATTCTCTAGCTTTTCTCATAAAATCTCCATCGGGCCTGTTTAGGGGTTGATAACCTTAAGCAGGCCCGTTTTTTATTTATTTGCCCTTCTTGCCGGTGCAAGGCAGGAAGAAGAGAAAAAAACGTAGAGCAATGAAAAACATGCAACCCATACAGCCAGCCATTCCCGGCGAATATCTGCAGGAGGATGAAAAAAACCTTGTCGCCCGCATCCAGGCCCGTAAGAAGGAGCTTGGCCGCCAGCTTCTGATCCTGGGCCATCATTACCAGCAGGAGGCCGTCTTTCAATGTGCCGACATGGTCGGTGATTCCCTGAAGCTGGCCAGGCAGGCTGCCGAGGCCAGGGAGGCCCGCTATATCGTTTTTTGCGGCGTCCATTTTATGGCCGAGTCGGCAGACATCCTCACCGATGCTGAGCGGGCCGTTTTTCTGCCCCATCTTGAGGCAGGTTGCCCCATGGCAGATATGGCCACGGTGGATGAGGTGGCCACGGCCTGGCAGGAACTGGCCGGGGTCTGTGATGTTGAGCAGGTGGTGCCGGTGACCTATGTCAATTCGTCGGCAGCCATCAAGGCCTTTGTCGGTGAAAGGGGTGGCTCGGTCTGTACCTCCTCCAACGCCGAACGGGTTCTGGCCTGGGCCCTGGCAAGGGGGGAGAGGTTGTTTTTCTTCCCTGATGAGCATCTGGGCCGCAACTCCGCCAAGGCGCTGGGGATCAAGGATGACGAAATCGTTCTCTGGCAACGGGGCAGGCCTTTGGGTGGCAATAGTCCTGGCCAGATTGCAAAGGCCAAGGTGCTCCTCTGGGACGGCTATTGTGAGATCCATATGGAGTTTGACGCCGAGCAGATTGGCCAGTGGCGCCAGAGGGAGCCGGATATCCAGGTCATTATCCACCCGGAGAGTAATTATGGGGCCGTGTCCGCCGCCGACCAGTATGGTTCCACCGAGGCCATTATTGCCGCAGTGCAGAACTCCAAGCCTGGCTCGGTATGGGCCATTGGCACCGAGGTCAATCTGGTCAATCGACTGCGGGATCAGCACCCGGACAAGACCATCCATCTTCTGGCCCCGACATCCTGCTGTTGCACAACCATGGCCCTGGTCACTCCGGCCTCCCTGCTCTGGCTCCTTGACAATCTGGCCCAGGGCAACCTGGTCAACCGGATCACCGTGGCCCCGGAAATAGCCAAAGGGGCAAAGCTCGCTTTGGACCGAATGCTTGAAATATAGGCTGGATTTGGTATAGAGACCTGAGTATCTTTGTCAGGCTTTCGGGGCAGTGGCGTTGCCCCTATTCTTTTAACAGGATCAGAAAATATGTGTGGAATTGTCGGATATGTAGGACCCCGCCGGGTTGTACCCATCGTCCTTGAAGGACTCAAACATCTGGAATACCGCGGTTATGATTCCGCCGGCATCGTTTTTTTGCAAGAGGGGCGCTTAGCTAAGTATCGTAGTGAGGGCAAACTGGCCAACCTTGAAGAGGTCATGGACGATGTCGAGACCAAGAGTCGCATCGGTCTTGGTCATACCCGCTGGGCCACCCATGGTCCTCCCTCGGAGAAAAATGCCCATCCGCACAGCGACTGCACCGGCGGGCTGGTGGTGGTCCATAACGGTATTATCGAGAATTTCCAGAAGCTCCGTAAGGAGTTGCAGACCAAGGGCCACACCTTTACCTCGGACACAGACACCGAGGTCCTTGCCCACCTCATCGAAGAATATCTGGAGGATGATCTGGTCGCTGCCATTAGCAGGGCTGTGCAGGATGTTGAGGGTTCCTATGCCCTGGGGGTGATGTGGGTCAAGGAACCGGAGATCCTGGTGGCCGTCCGTAACCAGAGTCCCCTGGTTCTTGGCGTCAAGGAGGGCGGCGGCTCCCTTATGGCCTCTGATATCCCGGCCCTGCTTCCCTCCACCAATCAGGTGATCTTCCTGGAGGATAATGACCTGGCCGTGCTCAGCAGGGATGGGATCAAGATTATCTCGTTGGAAGACGGAGCCCCCCGCCAGCGTGAGACCCAGGAGATTACCTGGAACGCCGGCATGGCCCAGAAGGCAGGCTATCGTCATTTCATGCTCAAGGAGATTTTTGAGCAGCCCCAGGCCATTTTAAATACCTTCCGCGGCCGTCTGGACCCGGAGAGCGGCCAGGTCGATCTGGCGGAGATCGGCCTTGCTGGTGACGAGATCCAGAGGTTCAGCCGTATTTCCCTGGTGGCCTGCGGCACCTCCTGGCATGCGGCCCTGGTGGCCAAGTACTGGCTGGAAAAATGGGTGGGTATTCCGGTGGAGGTGGATATCGCCTCGGAGTTCCGCTATCGACGCCTGCTCCTGGGCCCTGATGTCCTGGTCATTCCCATCTCCCAATCCGGTGAGACGGCAGATACCCTGGCCGGGCTGCGCCTTGCCAAAGAACTGGGGGCCAAGGTTATTGCCATTTGTAATGTGGTGGGCAGTACCATTACCCGCGAATCCCATGGTACCATCTACACCCATGCCGGGCCGGAGATCGGCGTGGCCTCCACCAAGGCCTTTACCAGTCAGCTCACCGCCCTTTTTCTCCTCACCCTCTATATGGCCCAGGTGCGCAAGACCGTTGATGCGGCTACCCTCAAGGAATTGGGGCGCGGCCTCTTTGAGCTCCCTGCCGTTATTGAGCAGGAGTTGCCCCGTCTCCATGAAGAGCTGGAGGTTCTGGCCGAGGAGTTTATCGACAGCCGTGATTTTCTTTACCTGGGTCGGGGGGTGAATTTCCCCATTGCCCTGGAAGGCGCCCTGAAACTCAAAGAGATCTCCTACATCCATGCTGAAGGCTATGCCGCCGGTGAGCTCAAGCATGGCCCCATTGCCCTCATTGATAAGGATATGCCTGTCCTGGCCCTGGTCCCTCCTGATCATGTTTACAGCAAGGTGGTTGCCAATGTTGAAGAGGTCAAGGCCCGTCGAGGCCGGTTGATTCTGGTGGGTAGTGGCAGTGATGAGCATCTCTCGGATCTTGCCGATGATCTGATTACCCTGCCC
>JAUVQZ010000022.1 GCA_030597865.1 Pseudomonadota bacterium
ATCACCAGCCCCACCTTCAGCCTCCTCCATGAATATCCGGGCCGCATCCCCCTCTACCACATGGACCTCTATCGCTTGGCCGGTGAGGAAGAAATTGAGGAGCTGGGCTTTGAAGAGTACATCTACGGGCAGGGGCTCACCGTTATTGAATGGCCCGAGCGCCTTGGCGACCTCATCCCCAGCGATTATCTGGAATTAGAACTTATCGCCCCGACCCCGGAAACCAGACAGATCACCCTGACCGCCCACGGCAACATGTGTTCCCGGCTCATGGAGTTCACAACCTTTGAAACAGCATGACAGGCTAAGGTCCAGATAAGGATATCCTCCGAGCCTTGGCAAGGAAGGCCTTAATCTACCCCCCTATTTTCTCTGCACGAGGTAAAACTTGAGCATCTCCCCCAACAACCAAAACCCCATTACCAGAATTTTATTTCTTGGCCTCGGCCTTGTCTGCCTGGTTCTGGCTCTCTTGGGTTTTACCCTGCCCGGCCTGCCCGGAACCCCGTTTCTGCTTCTGGCGACCGCCTGCTTTGCCAGGTCATCCCCCCGCCTCCACGCCTGGCTGCTGCACAACAAATTTTTCGGGCCGATGATCAGAAACTGGGAAGAAAGCAGGTCCATCACGCGCCGGGCAAAGCATATAGCCCTCTTGATGATCTTTGCCACTGCAAGTTTTTCGCTCTACAGCCTCAACAATCTTTACCTCAGACTGGCCCTGATTATCATCATGACCGTGCCAGTCATCATTCTGCTGCGTCTTAGGGAAACCGAAGCGCTGCTGCGTCTGGAGGAGGGTCATGAAAAATAACAGGGCCAGGCACCAGGAAAACGTCACGGTGGCAAAAAAAGGCAAAGGGGCTTATTATGGCCGGGTTGTTTACCAGATCCACCCCCCAGAACCAAGAAACAAAGACGGATTACAAGGAATATGACGCACAGAGAAACGGGACGGCCGGGCTTTAGCCGGCGGATGAGCAAGGATGAGATCAACGCCTGCCCCATGGAGGGGTGGACAGGACCAGTAAGCGTGGTGCGGACCGAGGACGAGCTGGCCACGGCAATGGATAAGCTTGCCGACCACACCCTGCTCGGTTTTGACACGGAAACCCGGCCGGCATACATAAAGGGGCAGACCTACCTGCCGTCGCTCCTGCAGCTGGCAAGCGCGACGGATGTCTTCATCTTCCAGTTCAAACACCTTGGCCTGGCCAAGCCCCTGCGCGATCTGCTGGCCGATCCAGCCATCATTAAGACCGGGGTCGGTCTTAAGTACGACCACCGCGAGCTTGCAAAGATATCCCCCTTCAAGGCCGCAGGCTTTGTGGATCTGGGCGACCGTGCCAAGGAGGCAGGCATACTGAACCACGGCCTGCGTGGCCTGGCCGCCGTGCTCCTGGGCTTTCGCATCTCCAAGGGGGCGCAGACCTCCAACTGGGCCAAGGATGTCCTCACCCCTCAACAGGTACAGTACGCGGCCACCGACGCCTGGGTGGGACGCAAGCTTTACCTGGCCCTGACCAAGGAGCCATCATGACCACGCCCCAGGCCAACAACCCACTCCATGGCATCACCCTGGAGATGATCCTCACCCGCCTGGTTGCCCACCTCGGCTGGCACCGGCTGGGCAATACCATCGAGATCAACTGCTTTACCAAGACCCCCACCATTAAATCGAGCCTTAAGTTCCTGCGCAAAACACCGTGGGCCCGGGAGAAGGTTGAGAACCTCTATCTGAAGACCCAGTTTCCCAAAAAGTTAACAGGAACCTGCCAAAAGCCGGTTAAGAGGAGAATATACTTACCACCTAAGCGAGACTAGGTAAGGTGTCTGCTGCATGTATGCTCTGATTTCCCCAGCACCTGGAGGTCATGACACCAGTGATGTCGATGGTGCTAAGCCTATTTTTGTAGGGTGATCTCCCCCTAAATTTTCCCCATTGCTGTACCGGTTCATCATTCTGGCAGTCACGGATAAACGGGATGATTTTGCCCTGCAAGGCCTATTTGCCCCTTGTTGGCCATGAAATTGTTTGCTACTATCTCCAGTGAATTTTACCCCTTGCCTTACTGTAGTTTTAAACGACCATATTAGCCATGCAGCAAAGGATGTTTCCTGTCAAAAAACAGTAGCCAGTTAAACCAGGCAAATCCCACCATGGGAAAAGCCTGCGGCCTCAACACTCTCAAATCACTGCACATCTCCCTGGATCATAGACCTGGAAAGTTACCTGGGCCAAAGCAGCACCATTGATTCTGATGACGAGCCATTTTTTATGAAAATCCTCATTGCTGAAGATGACTTTATTGCCCGCAAGGTCCTCTCCAACTTCCTGACCAAATACGGGGAGATTGACGTCACAGAGAATGGTCAGGAGGCGCTGCGTCTCTTTACTCAACAGCTGAAAGATGGCGAGGGGTATGATCTCATCTGCCTTGACATTATGATGCCACGCCTAAATGGCCATGAGACCCTGGAAGCGATGCGCCGGATTGAGACCGAACAGGACAATGTTTCCGGCAAGCGAACCAAGATTATCATGACAACGGCCCTGGATGATTCCCAAACCATCCTAAAATCCTTTAACAATCAATGTGACGGCTACATCACCAAACCTTACTCCTGGGACAAATTGGAGACAGAAATGCAAAGGGTGCTTGAACTGGGGGCGGATTGATAGAAGAAGGCGGGGTAAGAATCCCTTGGCCAGGCCTTGAAATGGCGAAACAACCTTTACGAACAGACTGCCTTATCCCTATAGGAATTTAAGGTGGCAGCAAACTTGTCCTTATTAATCGGTTTGGACAGAAAACCATCCATTCCAGCCTCATAACAACGCTGCTCGTCTTCGGCGCGGGCACTGGCCGTCAAACCGATAATGGGAATTCTTGTCTCCTCAACCTGGAGGCTGACATACCTCTCTCTCTCCCCAGCCAGCCCCTCGATTTCACGGATTTTCCGTGTTGCCTCCAGGCCATCCATATTAGGCATCTGGATGTCCATGAGGACAAGGTCGAACTTTTCATTCTGCAAGCGCTCAAGGGCCTCAAGTCCATCACCGGCCACATCTACCTCACACCCCTGACGCTTAATAAGGAGACTGGCAAGCTTCTGGTTCACCAGGTTATCCTCCACCAGAAGAACAGCGATACTGCCGACATATTCATCCGTGCTGCCGGGATCTGTTATTGCTTGCTGCTTGACCTGCCGGGCCTCAGCACTGACCTGTGGGAGGGGAATGATGCAACGAAAGACAGAACCAACACCTTCAGCACTTTCAACGGTGATCTTGCCAGCCATGAGATCCACAAGCTGATAGCAGATAGAGAGCCCTAGACCAGTACCACCATATTTTCGGGTGGTTGAACCATCGGCCTGGGTAAATTTTTCAAAAATGGCATCAAGCCGATGGACAGGGATACCGATACCCGTATCGCGAACCTCAAAAACGACCAGGTCTTTGCCTGCCCCACCTCCACCCTTCAGGCCAATATCAACAAAACCATTTTCGGTGAACTTCAAGGCATTGCCCACCAGGTTGATCAGGACTTGGCGCAAACGAACCTCATCGCCACTGACCTGGAGGGGCAGGCAAGAATCCACATTCACCGTGATGCTGTTTCCTCGACTGGCTGCCTGGGCAGCCAGCATATCACCGACACTGTGGGCAAGATCCTCCAGATTAATAGTATCCGAGGCCAGTTCCAGCTTGCCGGATTCGACTTTTGCCAAATCCAGAATATCATTGATCAATACCAGGAGACTATCAGCCGCCTTGTTGATCGTCTGCACAAAATCATCCTGCGCCTCGTTGAGCTCTGTCTCAGCAAGGAGACCAGAGAAACCAATTATGGCATTCATGGGTGTTCGCAGCTCATGGCTCATATTGGCAAGAAACTCACTTTTCAACCGGCTGGCATCTTCCAATTGCTGATTCTTTGCCCGTACCTCCTTTGTCTGCAGGGCAATCTCATGCTCAAGCTCCTTGGCATACTCCTTTTCCTTTTCCTGGAGGAGAAGGTATTGACCATGGTTATCATCAATGAGCTTGGCGTGCTGTTTTTTCAAAACCCCTATCTGGCGATGGAGCTGGCCAGATTCGAGCAATGCCTCGCTTTTCTCTTGGCGGACAAGGGCGAGTTCAAAGGTGTTGGTGCACAGCTGAAGCAGTATCGGGTCGGCACAGATATCCCCGGCGTATGCCGGAAGGCTGAAAACCATGATATCAGGCGGCTCAAGACAAAAGGCATAGCCCCACCCCCCTTTGGAGTTTTCAGCGCTGACGATTTGAGATGTCTCCCTTGCTCTGGCCAGCAGGGAGTCCAGGATCCCAGTGGTCTCTGCAGGCAATGCACCAATAACCTCACCATCTTCCCTGACACTGGCCATACAGACCCCTGGCAGCATGGAGCTCATTGCCTCGATGAGGGCCAAGGGTTCCTCATGGGAGTCGACCAGTTCGTCAAAGACTGCTGCAAATAAATCGTCCATTATTCCTCTTCACCATAAAGCTCTTCCGCCCTCTCAATTTCGGCAGGAAAATCTTTAATGAGAACCTTATAATCCGCCACTCTACTCTTCATATGGGGGGCCAAATAACCTGGAAGGGGCTCCCGGCGCCCCTGCACGGCGCTATAATCCAAGCGATTGGCGATGTATTCAGCAATCTGGAGAATAGCTGTGATGCTGGGCAAGGGGTAGACAGTATCGTGGTCATGATGTTTCTTGATGGCCTCCACCACCCCATCGGGCATGTTCCAGTCAAAAACCAACAATCCCCCCACCCGGCAATGGTTTGTTTCGATGATTTCCTCCTCATAGCTGGTGATTATTTTATCACCTGAGCTATAGAGACTGGCAACCTGCCGCAACTCCTGGCCAACGAGCTGATCCTCAACAATAAGACCGATATCATGGATAATACCGGCCAAAAACTCATCTTCACCAGCCAATCCGAAAATACGCTCAGCAATCATTCGCGACAAAATTGCCACTGTGGCGCTATGTCTCCATAACTGGCGCCGTGAAAACCCCTGGCTGTCGTCATCTTTAAAAAGGGTACGAATGGCCTCAATGGCAACCATATTCCGTAGATTTTTCATGCCAATATAGACCACTGCCCTGGAGATGGACTCCACCTTATTAACAAGACCAAAATAGGGACTGTTAACAAGCTTTAAGAGGCGAATGATGAGAATGGGATCGAGCTTAATAATCTCCTCAAAATCCTTCATGGTGGCAGATTCGGAGTTCACCAGCTGGGTCACCCGAATGGCGACATGGGGCAGGGTTTTAAGGTCACTAAACTTTTGAACAAGGGTTCTGGCTGTGGGCATGGGGATTACTCTATTTTTGATGAATGGCACGACAGGGAAAATCGCGCCCCTTCCTCTTGCTTTTCCGGCGGCAGGCCAGGTGAAAAACTACTTGAGGCTGGGAAGTGCGGCAAGGACACCTTCGAGGGAAGACAGGAGAGAAGAGGCGGCAACAAGATCATCATCACGCCCAGCCTTCTCCATATCGCTGGCAATATCCCGCAACTTCTCAATACCGAGACTGGCAGCAGCCCCCTTGATGCTATGGGCCGCTTCACCCATCAGTTTCACATCGCCCTTTCCATAACCAGACTTAATTTTTGCCAAATCACTGGCACTTGATTCACATAAAAGGACAAGAAGCTCGGCAAGAAGTTCTTCATCCTCACCTGCCTGTTCCATGGCAAAGTCACGGTCCCATTGCAGATCGACCATAGTATATTTCCTCACGGGCTTATTTCAAAGAGTAAAGGGTAGACTAAAATATCCGAAGCATGAACTTCATAATCAGTCAAAACTATAGCAAAAACACAGTGTTGACAGATAGGTTTTTTTTACAGGTTTGCCGGTTCTCCGGCAAGGGGGGATAACCCCTCCCTCCCCATAAGGATACAAGCGCCTAGAAGGTGCAGGGCAGAGATTCCGGGGCAAGTATGCCGCGACGCAGAAGGACGGGATGGTCGGCAACAGAGCCCACCAGGGTCGAACCTGCCCCGCCAGGTGTCTTGCCGCCATCAATGATATAATCAAGATCCCTTGGAAATTGTGCGGCCACTGCCTGGGCAGAGTTTACGGCAATGGCGCCGGAGATATTGGCGCTGGTGGCGGTTATGGGATGGCCGCAGAGCTCAACAAAACGCAGGGCAACGGGGTGGGGAGAGATGCGCACCCCAATGGTTTTTGTTCCAGCAGTAAGACGACTGGACAACTCCTTACGGGCAGGAAAAACCAGGGTTAAGGGGGCCGGCCATAGTTTGATGAGGGGGGAGAAGCAGGGGGGAACAGACTCCGCAAGGCTAAGAAGTTGGTCAAGGCCGGAAATAAGGGTAAGAAGGGGCTTATTTTCCGGCCTTTTTTTCAGCCTGAAGAGTTTATCCAAGGCGGCCTCGTTAAAGGGATCAACGGCAAGACCGTAATAGGTCTCGGTGGGAAAGGCAACAACACCACCCTGTTTAATGATGGTTGCCGCCTCCTGCAGACTTTGGAAAGAGATCATAGATCTTTAGACGTTCAGGTTTCGCGCCTTTTCGTCAACCTGAGCAGCCATCTCTATTTTAAAATCCGCGAGCTTTTGGGCCATTTCCCCATCAGCAACGGCCAGGATCTGGCAGGCGAGAATAGCGCCATTTTTGGCGCCTGCCTTGCCAATGGCCATGGTGGCAACCGGAATTCCAGGAGGCATCTGCACGGTCGCCAACAGTGAATCCATGCCCTTTAAGGAAGAGGAATCAATGGGGACACCGATCACCGGTATGGTGGTATGGGCAGCCAACACCCCGGCAAGATGGGCCGCCATGCCGGCGCCGGCAATGATGATTTTCACACCCCGCTCACGGGCGGTCTCAGCAAACTCAGCTGCCCGGGCCGGGGTACGATGGGCGGAAGCCACGGTTATCTCGTATCCAACGTCCATCTTCTTTAAAAAATCCACTGCTGCCATCATGATGGGCAGATCAGAATCACTGCCCATGATGATGCCTACCTTTGTATTATCTGCCATCTTGCTGTTCTCCTCTTATGATTTTTTACGGCCCAGGGCCTTTTTACCGATATCGCGCCTGAAATAACAATCCTGCCAATGGATCATGTCCACCACGGCATAGGCCTTATCAATGGCCTTCTCCAGATCCCCATCAATTGCCGTAACACCGAGCACGCGGCCGCCCGTATTTACAATAGCGCCCTTTTCCACGGCAGTGCCAGCGTGGAAGACAACCACATCCTCTTGCCCGGCAGCCTTATCAAGACCAGAAATAGGATACCCCTTGGCATAGGAAGCAGGATAGCCACCTGACGCCATCACCACACATACCGTGGGCCGGCTATCAATATCAAGGGTGATGGAGCCAAGATTTCCATCTATCACCGCCTCAACCACATCGACCAGATCATTATTGAGACGCATGAGCAGGGGCTGGGCCTCAGGATCACCGAAACGGCAGTTAAACTCAAGGACCTTGGCCACGCCGTCGCGTATCATCAGGCCGGCATAGAGCATGCCCTTATAGGGACAACCCTCAGTAGCCAGGGCCTTGACCGTGGGCAGCATGACCTGCTCCATAACCTGGTCATGCAACTCAGGCGTCACAACCGGGGCGGGGGAGTACGCCCCCATCCCCCCGGTATTAGGCCCGGTATCGCCCTCATAGACGGCCTTATGATCCTGGGATGTGGGCAGGGGAAGAATGGTATGACCATCAGTAAAGGCAATAAAGGATGCCTCTTCACCGGGCAGAAACTCTTCAATAATAACTTCGTCACCGGCATCACCAAAGGCCCTTTGGGTCATCACGAGATCCACGGCATCCCTGGCCTCGGAGAGTTCCTGGCAGACGAGGACCCCTTTGCCGGCAGCCAGACCATCAGCCTTGACCACGAGGGGGGCGCCTATTTTCTCAACATAGGCCATGGCCTGGTCACGATCGGTAAAGGAGGCGTATTGGGCAGAGGGGATATCATACTTGGCGAGCAGATCTTTCATGAACACCTTGCTGCCCTCCAGGGCAGCCGCCTTCTTGCTCGGCCCAAAGATTCGCAAGCCCGCCCCTTGAAAGAGGTCGACAACACCGAGGGTCAGCGATACCTCAGGCCCAACCAGGGTCAAATCAATTGCCTTATCCTTGGCAAAGGTGAGAAGCCCTTCCATGTCATCGGCGGCCACGTCTATACACTGGGCCATCTTGGCAATGCCACCGTTGCCAGGGGCGCAATATATTTCTGTTACCTGGGGGCTTTGCGCCAGCTTCCAGACCATGGCATGCTCACGCCCTCCAGATCCTATCACCAATACCTTCATTCATCTTCTCCTAAGCAGGGATTACCGAAAACCAGCGATGGTCCGGTGAAAACAGCAAAATCAAACTTCATACCAACTTCGCTTATGGTTCATTACCAATGGTGATCATTTTAATGGGTTAACCAAAAAAAAAATCAGCAGCACATTAACCAAGCCTCCCCGCTCCTGTCAAGGCAGAGTCGTACTGCCTAGACCAAGAGGGCAGGCCTTGATCGACATTTTTCTTGACACAAAGCTGAGGCGTATCTATCATGCGGACAAAATGAATAACTATTCATGTTGGATCTTTTCAGTGGTGATCTCCTGTAGCCCACATCACGGAATTAGTGATTTTAGCCAGCCATCAACAATGGCCCCTTACCCTCACTAACATTGATAAGGTACTAATTCAAAGAAGTTTTCCCCCCTCTCTAACCTTGCAGACTGGCCGTACAAGAAGGGGCAAGACATTGCACATAAAGTGATGCGAGTCTCAGACAAACATAGCAAAATCACCCAGGCAGCCGTCAAAGTCTTTGCCCAAAAAGGTTTTTTCAACGCCCGCATATCAGATATCGCCAAAGAGGCGAAGGTTGCTGACGGCACCATCTATCTCTACTTCAACAACAAGTATGACATCCTTATCTCATTATTTGAGGATGAGATTGGCAAAATCATTCTTCAGGTCAAACTGCTCCTTGAAAAAGAGGAGGACCCCTGTTAAAAACTTCACATCTTCGCCAAACACCACCTCCTGCTTCTTGAGGAGAAAAAAGATCTGGCCGAGGTGTTACAGATGGAGCTCAGGCAAAGCAATAAATTCATGAAGGAGTATCGCAACACCAAATTCATCGAATATATTGACATTATTTCCGCCATCATCCATCAGGGTCAGGATATGGGGATCTTTAACCAGGATATCTCACCAGGTATTGCCAAGAGGGCCATCTTCGGGGCCCTGGACGAGATGTCCAGGCTCTGGGTCCTTGCCGACGCCCCCCACTACACCATTGAAGAAACAGCCAACCAGGTGTGCAGCCTCTTTTTAGGCGGCCTCAAAAAACCTGCTGTCATTAAATAAATAACCTCCACCAGGGGTGAAGGTGTGGAGACAACCCCTGTAAGGGATGCGTAAGCCCCAGCCCCCTCAGGCACCGGGGAGTGGCGGTCATCCCATTGGCCCAGAGCCAAGGGATATCAACAAATATCGCCGCGATTAATTTCGATGATTTCCAGATTCAGCACTCCCTTGGGGGTCTTTACCTCCACCTCATCACCCTCTTCCTTACCTATCAAGGCCTGCCCCCAAGGCGACATAACCGATATACTGCCCTCCTTCACATCTGCCTCATCGGCGCCGACCAGCCAATAGGTCACCTCTTCATCGCTATCAAGCTCCAACACCGTCACCCTGGCCCCAAACACCACCCTCTCAGTCTCCACCTTGGTACAGTCAATCACCTCTGATCGGCCAAGCTTATCCTTGAGCTCCAGAATTCTCCCCTCAATATGGCCCTGTCGCTCCTTGGCGGCATGATACTCGGCATTTTCCTTCAAATCACCATGGCCAAGGGCAACCTCAATCGCCTTGATTACCTCCATGCGATCCTTACTCTGCAGCCGTGCCAACTCGTCCCTAAGGCGAGCATGACCTGTCTTTGACATTGGTATGCGTTCAACCATCAACCCTTCCTCCGTATATTCTCAGGCCATAAACCGGCCTTAAACATTTCTTCCTTTATATGTGATACCGGGGCAGGCCCAGGCATACCGCCCAGACGAGTAAAAACTCCGTCCAAGGCCAGTATAATGGCACTACCACCGGTAAAGGAGCGTTCCAAAAAAATCCCGCGTCCTGTACCTATCCGATTCCTCAAACTCCGTCTCGACCTTGATAATCCAGGAATTACTAATCTCCATATTAAAACCTGCCTGAAAAACATGCACGGTATCTTCAGCCACATCATAGGAAAAACTATAACCAGCCGTAAAGAAACTTGGCGTGGAGCGGCCCAGGACATCATCTGAAAGCTTATGCTTATAATGAAGGCCAAAATGATTGCGCCAATAATTCACGGGTGACCAGTAAGGGTGGTCATCTGCGCTAAAACCGTCACTCAGCACTATCCCTGTGGCCTCGTTTTCCCCCTGGGCATCCAGAAATTCATAAAGAACTGTTGCCTTGACAAAATGCGGCTCCGGCACCAAGACAGAGGAGAACCAGATGGAGTAACCGTTCATCTCATTATCATCTGAATACTCTGTACGCCTGACTTCCCCCCCGGCCTGGAGGCGGGGCAGGAGATCAAGCTCAGCGCGGGCCTCATAGACCTGGGCCGTCAAGATACGACCCACACTGGCCAAGGTCTCATCCACAACCTGGCGCCTCAAGCCAATATAACTCTCGAACCGGTCACCGGCAAGTCCGGTGGCGCTGAAATCATAGACGCCGACACTGGCATGATTACCACTGAGGGCATGGCCACCGACAGTGGCCTGAAGCTGCAAGGAATCAAAAAATTTACTCGCCATATGAACATCCGCCCTGGTGGCGTAAAGTCCAGCCGTGGAGGTTGACGATCTATAATGGATGCGGGAAGCAGTTACCCTTATCTGCCGTTGTGGCTTTGGAGAAAGCCAGCCAGAAACCCCTATCTCATCCTTATTGATGTCAAAATAACCGTTCCGCCCCTCCTTCTAGACATGGGAAAAATAAGTCCCTGTCCGTGGTTGGCGCTTGAGATGATTTCTCGTTATCGCCTCATTGAGGCCGGGAAAATCGGGATTATACCCCTGCAGGCGCTGATAAACCATGGCCTCATCACCCACCCGGCCAAGGCTACTGTACACACCGGCAAGGTCAAAAAGCAAGGTGGTGTTATCTTGATCACGGAGCAGGTACTCATACTGCTTGGCGGCACGATTATACTCCCTTTGCTGGACAGACCTTCGGGCCCCAAGCTCGCGGTTCAGGATGATCTGCCATTTATGGGCGGCAAATAAAAGCGCTGCTTGGCGGGCAACGTCCCCATAAATATCGCCCAAAGCAAAATCAACACCAAGACTCCTCTGCAGGGGATCGGGCTTGTCCATGGGTTGAATCACCTTCATCCAGAGGGAGAGTTCTTCATGGGGCGGCAGATCAATCTTCTTCTCAGCACATTGATCCAAAAACTGCTGTTGGGCTGACGGCGAGGTGGCCTGGGAATAAACGGCAATTGCCTCCGGCCAGTGAAAGAGGGACCATTGCAAGCGGGCCTTTACCAAGAGGGCGGCATGCCACTCTGGCTTGTGCAGAAGGACCTTGTCCGCCAATGCCAGTCCCCTGTCATAATGTCCCAGGGAGAGGGCCAGCCTGGCACCAAAGAGATTAACCAAGACATTGTCTTCATGGGTGGCCAGCAGGTTATTGACAAGGCCGTATGCCTCATCAAGCTCGCCGTTAAGCTCCAGCACACGGATAAAACGGAGCAGAAAGCCAAAGGAGTGCGGGACGGTATCGCGCAGCTTCCTGCCAACGGCACTGGCCAGCGGGTAGAGACGATCCTCAAGGGCAACCTCCATGAATGTGGCCAGTAATCCAGCATCATAACCGGCCAGCTCCATGGCACGGGCCAGCGTCTTTTTCGCCATGGCCTCCTCCCCCATCTCAATATGAAGATGAAAAAGATTGGCATGGGCGGAGAAATATCTGCCCTGGTCAGCAACAAGGGGGGTAAGGATTGGCAGACTCAGGTCGTCATCACCCTCTCCGAAATGGGCCTTGGCCAACTGAACCTGTATCTCCGTACGCAGCTGCGAGGAACACATCTCCCCTGGGGAGGCAGAAAGAAGATGCGCCCCCAGCGCCAGGGCATCTTTAAATTCATCCAGACCATTCAGAACTCGAAGCTCATAGAGTGAGCGCTGACAACGGTATTCCCCTTTGAGGTCGGGGATGGCATCAAACCAGGCCTCAGCCTCACGTCCCTGGCCGAGCAGGAGGTTAAGATCCACCAACCCAAAAAGAGCCCGCGGATCATGACCATCAAGCCAGGCCAAACGATACTGCTGCTCGGCCTCATGGAAAAAACCATAATGGCGATACATCTCAGCGGCATCCAGGCCTGCCTGGACCTTGGTGTCAACATCATTTTCCGCCAGCAGGGCCCCATAGAGCCGCTCGGCATGCCCCATTTCACCAACACGCCCCAAGGCCCTGGCATAAACAAGTCGACCGGCGGGCATGAGAAACACCGGCCTGTCCGCCAGGCGGGCAGCCTGATCACGAACAACATCGAGACGCCCCAGCGCCCCGGCAATATCAAGCAGGGTCAATCGGTCCCGGTCAGAGGCATTCTCCTTGGCCACAACCTCTGCCATGTCCCTGAAGGCATGTTCCGGGAGGCCAAGAAAATGTAAGATACGGGCCCGAATGGCCAATAAGTCAGCGGAAAAAAACTCCATGTCCTGCAGGGGGGTAAAGAGCTGCCAGCCTTCCTGGCTTTGACCCTGCCGGAAGTGGTACTCAGCCAACTTCAAGGTGACGAGATAGTTATTGGCGTCAAGCCCATGGATTTCCCGGAGCATGGCAACCATCTCCTGCCGCCGCCCCAGCTTATCAAAGAGAGAGGCCATTTCCAGCCGGCTCTCGAGGTCCTTGGGTTGGGCGGCAGCGAGCTGCTGCCATCTCTTCAGGGCCTCATCATAACGCCCTATGGCGGTGAGATTCCGGGCCAGGTCAACCAGATGTTTTTCGCTACCACCACCCCGATTAACCAGATTCTGATACTGGGCAACGGCCTTCAGCCTATCACCCGTTGCCATAAAAACCTGGGCTGCCTGAAGACGAATCCCATCAGCCGGATCATCAACAAGGTCCAGGTAATGGCTGAACACCCGGCTGCTCCTATCCAAGGAACCCGTGGCATTATAACTTTGGGCGAGAATGAGATTCATGCCGCTATCATCAGGGTAGGCCAGGAGATACTGCTCGAGAAAGGGGATTGCCTGGCCATGATTATTTTGAGCGGCATAGATGGTGGCGATACGGCCGGCCAGAATATTGTCTCCCAGCTCCCTGCTGTAGCCATGCAGGAGATGGGGGAGCGCCTCCGCCCCACGTCCCTGCCGGCTGTAATATGCTGCAATATGGGCATGGGCCGGGGAGTAGTCTGGCTTAAGAACAATTATTTTTTGCCAGTATTCCGCAGCCAAATGGGTAAGACCGAGACGATCATGGATCTGGGCGACAAGCAGGATGAGCTCAAAAGAGGCGTCCTTGGCATTTGCCAGGGATGCCCCAAGGGCCTGGGCCTGTTGATCATTGCCAAGATCAATATAGAGACGGAACAAGGCCTGCTGCAGGGTAACATCATCCGCCTTCTTGCGGTGCAAGGCTTCCAGGACAGGCAGGGCCTTTTTCTTTTCACCGAGGCCCATATAGGCCTGATAAAGCTGGCTACCCACATCATACCTGTCATTATCTCCGGCCCAGACCCGGCCCAGATAAACAACGGCCCGTTGCGTCCTGCCAGTGGCTAAAAGGAGGGCCGCCTGGGCCTGCTGGTAGGAGAGATTATCGGGGTTTGCCTCCAGAAGTACCTCAATATTCTCCTCGGCAGCGTCATACCTCTCCACGGCAAGAAGAAGCTGGGCATATTCCCACCGTGCCTCAATGAGCTCCGGACGGCTGGCGAGGATGGCATCATAGAGCTTGAGGGCCTCGGCCCTCTCATTCTGCCGAACATACTCCCTGGCAGCCATCCATTTTGATGACCACTGCCGGTTGGGCAGACCACTGTTGACAAGCTGTTCCGGGACAATCGCTGTTCCCTGAACAAAAAGGGTCTGCTCCATCCTTGCCAACCCGGACAGGGGCAAGAACATTACGACCAGAAAAAAGAGAATTATGAAGGGTATTTTCAGCACGATTACCAATAAAAAAGAGGGAGCAAAGTCCCTCTTTCCTGATTTCTCAAATTATTTTGACGATGGTCATTACCGGTTGACGGACCAGCGACGCCCCCCCCCGTCATGCCAGGCCCGCCCTATATCATTCCGCGGCCCTGATAAAATCCCATAACCTGGGCCACAACAAACTCCAGCATCTCCCAGCTGAGTTCTGGAAAAATCGGCAATGCCAGCGTTTCAGCGGCAGCCCTATCGGTCTCCGGCAGGGCAGGCCCCTGCCATCCGGTCTTCACCAGGCATTCCTGGCGGTGCAGAGGCACCGGATAATAAATCTCGGCGCCCACCTCATGATCTGTAAGATAGTCACGCAGGGCGTCCCTGTCCTGGACACGAATGACATACTGATTATAGATATGATAATCAGGCCCATCCACCGGATGATCAGCAAATTTCTGATATACGGCCTGGGGCAACGTCACCAGCCCTTTTTCAAGGAGCCCCGTGTCCTTAAACAGAGATTCATAGGCCTGGGCGTTTTTTCTTCTGCCCCGATGCCAGTCAGGCAGATAACGCAATTTGACATCAAGAATGGCCGCCTGGATGGCATCAAGCCGGAAATTGCCCCCCAGGACGCCATGATAATATTTCGGCTTACCACCATGGACCCTGATCACATCGAGATCTTCGGCAAACGCCTCATCCTGGACCGTTATCATGCCGCCATCGCCCATGCCACCCAGGTTTTTGGTGGGGAAGAACGAAAAACAACCGGCAGCCCCGAAACTTCCGGCCCGTTGCCAACGGACAGCTCCCTCCTCGGCAACCGGAAAACAGGCGCCAATGGCCTGGGCGGCATCCTCCACAACCGGTAGTCCATACTGGGCGGCAATCGCCATAATCTCATCCATGGCAGCACATTGACCATAGAGATGAACAGGAATAATGGCCTTGATAGCCGTATCGCCCTGGCTGAGGATCGCACGGATCTTTTCAGGGTCGATATTATATGTCTGGGGATCAATATCGGCGAAAACCGGGGTGGCCCCCAGACGCAGGATAGAACCCATGGTGGCAAAAAACGTGTAGGATGAGGTAAGAACCTTGTCTCCAGGCCCAATCCCCAGGCCCATCAAGGCGCAGAGCAGGGCATCTGTGCCGCTTGCCACCCCAATCCCCCTCTTGGCCTGGCAATAGGCAGCGACATTTTTCTCAAATTTTGCAACATCGGGCCCCAGGATGTACATGGAGGAATCCATCACCCTGGTAATCTCCGCCAATATCTCCTCGCGGATGGGGCCAAGCTGACCACTTAAATCTAAAAGAGGAACTCTCATTTTTTTATTCCTTATATATCACAGGCTATGCTGAGTAATGTTCTAAAAAGGTCGCCTCAGGCGAGATTATTTTTAATCGATAGTACCTATTCAGGTTGTTTAGGCTAAAGGCTACCTTGAATAATTGCTTTTTCGTCCAATCTCTGCGTTATGCTCTGAAAATAATGCTCGGAATATCAAACATATGCCTGTGCTTATTTTTTTCGCATGCCTTGATCTTGAACGAAAAATCTAATTATTCAAGATACCCTAAAGGCTGTTAGTAAAAACATGGGAAAGAAGCTTTTATCGTCTATTACAACAAGGCTCATGAAGCATAGCGCTTAAAAAACAGAGGAAAGGCTAAAATTCATCTTCACCCCCATAGCACCCCAAGGGTATTTAAAATCTACGCTTATCTCCTGCAGGACACCTACAGCCTAAACAGCTCATACGCTGAATAGTTACAGTGGATATCAATTTTGCCATTGACCAAAAACCTGATCGAGAAAACTATGGATATCAGGCACTTCCAGCTCAAGGTATTTTTTCATCTTTTTCAGCAAATTTGCCTCAATCTGACGTACCCTCTCCCGTGAAATACCAAACTGATCGGCAATATCCTGCAGGGTCAAAGGTTCGTCACTTAACAAACGGGCCGCCAAAATAACCTGCTCCTTCTCATTAAGGTTGTCCCTGAGCTTGGTGAGCAATTCCGCCATCCGCTCACGGATCTCCATCTCCGCAACCCTCTGTTCCACGGAGGGTCCGATATCGGGCAGAAAACTTTTCTGATCATCATCAGAGTCTTCGCGGACCGGGCTCTCTAAGGAGACGTCCCAGTTGTCCATCCGTTGACTCATCTCAATAACTTCTTTTTCCTTAACGTTGAGACGCTCGGCCAGCAGTTTTGGGTCTGGCTTAAAACCCTGACTTTCTAAGAGTTTGCGTTCTTTATTAAGGCTGAAAAACAGTTTACGCTGGGCCTGGGTGGTGCCTATTTTGACGAGACGCCAATTATCCATAATAAATTTGAGGATATAAGCGCGGATCCAGTAGGAGGCGTAATAAGAAAACTTGACACCGCGATAGGGGTCAAACTTCTTAACGGCCTGCACCAGGCCAACGTTGCCCTCTTGAATCAGATCGAGAAAATTCTGCATCCAGTATTTCTGAAAGTCCATGGACACCTTGACCACCAGGCGCAGATTGGCCGTGACCAACCGGTAGGCGGCATCAGGATCATTGTCCCCATGAAATTTCATGGCGAGTCTGTCTGTTTCCTCCCTGGACAGAAGGGCATGCTGACTGATCTCCTGCAGGTAGCGATGCAAGCCGCCCTGGCTTACCGCCGGCAAATTAGGGTCATCAGGCAGGGCGACAAGGGCGTGGAGATTTGACTGACTCGTTTTATCGGCGTCTTTTTTCTTCACCAATGACCATTTTCCTCATATCTAAACTGGCAGGAAATCCCCTAGCAGACCCCATATACCAAGCTCTTTTTCTTCCATAAAAGTCGGCAAATAACTGCCGAAACGTAATCAACAACACTACCATCTCCAAACATAAAAAGCGCGTTTTTTTAGGCCCGGAACAGCGCTTTCTCCCCCCTAAACCTGCGCAAATCAGACATTGGAGAGGGAGATCTTTCAGGGCAGCAACCAGAGGTGTTCTCCTTGACAAGGACAGCCCTGTTTTATATAGAGCTTCAGGGGGTATTTTCTGCGTAATCTCAGGAATAAAAGTAGTATCTCTTTTGTTTCCACCATACCCTTGGCCTTTCCCAGCGTCATCCACATGAAAACTGGAGATATGCCCAGACTTTGACCCACACCTGTTTAGGTGTCTGAATTCACACCTTCACAGCAAGCAGCCAGGGCCAATAACAGGTGAAAACCATCCCTTCTCCTCAAACATTTCCATTACATACTCCCCCCGTCTCCAAAATACCGACAGGCACATCCATCAAATGAAAAACATAAGAAATTTCAGCATAATAGCCCATATCGACCATGGCAAATCCACCTTGGCCGACCGCCTCATCCAGACATGCAACATGGTCTCTGCCCGTGAGTTCAAGGATCAGATCCTGGACAATATGGACATAGAGCGGGAGAGGGGCATCACGATCAAAAGCCAGACCATCTGTCTGCCTTACAAGGCCAAGGATGGCAAGGAGTATATCCTCAACCTGGTTGACACCCCGGGCCATGTTGATTTCAGCTATGAGGTTTCCCGGGCCTTGAGCTCCTGCGAGGGCGCCCTCCTGCTCATTGACGCCGCCCAGGGCGTTCAGGCCCAGACCCTGGCCAATCTCTATTTGGCCATGGAAAACGATCTGGAGATCATCCCGGTCATCAACAAGATCGACCTGCCCTCTGCCGACCCGGAGATGGTGGCCATCCAAATTGAAGAGGACCTCGGCCTGGACATGGATACGGTGCAGATGTGTTCGGCCAAGACCGGCAAGGGTGTCGATGATATCCTTGAGGCCATTGTCACCCTCCTCCCCCCTCCCACGGAAGGTGATCCCCAGGCACCGCTGCAGGCCCTTATCTTTGACGCCAGCTACGACGCCTTTCGCGGCACCATCATCTCAGTACGGATCATCAATGGCACCATCAAGGCTGGTGAAACCATTGTCTTCATGTCGAACAACACCTCTTACAGGGTCGAAGAGGTGGGTCTCTTCCGGCTCAAGAAAGAGCCAACGAAGAGTCTACAGGCCGGTGAGGTAGGCTATATCCTGGCCGGCGTCAAAACGGTCAGCGACACCAAACCAGGCGATACGATTACCCATAAGGACACGCCATGCCCAGAGCCGCTGGCCGGCTTCCAGGAGATCCAGCAGGTCGTTTTTTCGTCCATCTACCCCATCTCCACCGATGATTATGAAAATCTGGTCACAGCCATGGAGAAGCTTAAGTTAAACGATGCGGCCCTGACCTTCCAAAAGGATGCCTCCACCGCCCTTGGCTTTGGTTTTCGCTGCGGCTTTCTGGGACTGCTCCACCTTGAGGTTATCCAGGAACGCCTTGAACGGGAGTTTGACATCCCCATCATCCTCACTGTGCCTTCTGTCTGTTATTACTTCTACCTCACCGACAACACCATGATCGAGGTGGACAACCCGGCCCATTTCCCTGACCCCGCCGCTATTGCCTATACCGAGGAGCCCTTCATCAAGGCCACCATCCACATGCCGGAAAGATATATGGGTGCCGTCATGACCCTGTGCATGGAACGCCGGGGCGTAAACACCCATTACCATTACCCCACCCCAGGCCGTATTGAGTTCACCTGCGAGCTGCCCCTGGCCGAGGTTATCTATGATTTTTATGACCGCCTCAAGTCCGTGACCCAGGGGTATGGCTCCTTTGCCTATGACCTCATAGATTACCGCAAGAGCGATTTGGTCAAACTGGACATCCTGGTCAATGCCGAAAAGGTGGACGCCCTCTCCCAGCTTGTACATCGTGATAATTCCCGGGCCCGCGGCCTCCACGCCTGCGAAAAACTCAAAGAAGAGATCCCCCGCCAGATGTTTAAAATCGCCATCCAGGGCGCCATTGGCGGCAACATTGTTTCCCGAACCACCATTGCCGCCCTGCGCAAGGACGTGACGGCCAAATGCTACGGTGGCGACATCTCCCGTAAACGTAAGCTTCTGGAGAAACAAAAGGCCGGCAAGAAACGCATGAAAATGGTGGGCAATGTCGAAATACCCCAGAAGGCCTTTTTGGCCGTCCTCAAGAGCGACCAGGGCTAACCGCCAGCCATACGGGGCACACCAGCCATACACAACGTGCTGAGTTAACGACGTAACCACACAGGACCCCAGCCGGCCCCCTTGTCATATATGGTGGTACTGGAGCCGTTTTTTTTAAGACCGGATATATTGGTTGGCTGGATAAAGAATCAAGCTGATGAGTAAGCTCACCTTTATTATTTATGACGAAAGAGGCTCCGTCGAAAACCAACTCATCCTGTCCGCCTACTAGATTAGCGTAGATAACGGTTATGCCTGTTTCGCAGATGCGCTGGCGTACCATCTTGTAACATAA